>DPMC01000128.1:0-5222 GCA_003541675.1 Acidimicrobiaceae bacterium
GGATCGGGTTCGTGATTCCCGTTTCCTGACCAACTTTCCTGACTCCCAGTCCCTGAGGAATCCCATGCCCGTCGCTGCCGACCTGCAACCACTGTTGGATGTCATCGCCAATCGGCGGGATCCCGATGCCCCCATCGATGTCGAGGAACTCCGGGAGGGTTACCGGGCCCTCTGCACCAGTGGGCAGCACCTCGCCGCCGAGGTGTCTGAGGTAACCGAACGGATGATTCCCGGGCCCGATGGCGACCTCCCAATACGCGTCTACCGGGCGGAGGGGCTGGGCGACCGGGCCCCCGTGGTACTCCACCTGCATGGTGGCGGGTGGACGATTGGCGACCTGGAGGGCTACGACGAGCAGTTCCGGGCCGTGGCGTCAACCGCTGGAGCGGTGGTGGTGGCCCTCGAGTACCGGCTTGCCCCCGAGCATCCCTTTCCAGCGGCCGTAGACGACTCCTGGGCGGCCCTCTGCTGGGTGTCGGAGCACGCAGCCGAACTCGGGATCGATCCTGAGCGACTGGTGGTGGCCGGTGACAGTGCCGGCGGCAACCTGAGTGCGATTCTGTCTCTGCTGGCCAGGGATCGTGGTGGTCCGACCATCGCCCACCAGTTCCTGATCTATCCGGCCACCGATTTCGACTACGACTCAGGACGCTGGCCGTCGTTGGAGGAAAACGCCACGGGGTACTTCCTGGAGTTGAGGACCATGCGGTGGTTCGCCGAAAACGTTGCCGGAGATCAGGATCTGACCGCAGAGCCCCTAGCCGCGCCGATACGCGCCGAGAACCATGTGGGCCTTCCGCCGGCCACCCTGATGGTGGGCGGTTTCGATCCGCTACGCGATGAGTGCCTGGGCTATGCCGAGGTGCTCCGATCGGCTGGCGTGCCGGTCGATGTGATCTATCACGAGGAGCAGATCCACGGGTACTGGATCGTCGCTCCGCTGGTGCCGTCATCGGAAGCGGCACGAGATACCGACCTGGCGGCCCTACGAGCGGCCGTCGGGGCGCTGCCTGTCGGTTAGCCCCGTCGGTTGGGCCCAGTCGGAAGGCCCGTCGACCAGGCCCGCAGGTCAGTTCGGTTCGGCCACCGTTCCAGCAGCCACCAGGGCATCGATCTCGGCACCGGTACGACCCATGGCCATCAGTACCTCGCGGGTGTGCTGGCCGATGGTAGGCGCCGTCGACCGGGCCGCCCACGGTGTCCCACGGAAGTCCACCGGCGTGGCCACCATGGTGGTCGACGACACGTCGTCGGGAACGTCGACCAGAGCGCCCGAACCGTGGAAGGCAGGGTCGGCCAATAGGTCGTCGGGTGAGTTGATGGGCGCCCAGAAGAAGTCGGGTTCCGTGGCGAACACCTCGGTCCACTCGTCCAGCGTCTGGGTGGCGAAGATCCCGTCCAGCATGCTGACGAGCTCAGATGCATTGGCCGCCCGCTCCCGGGGTCGGGCGAACCGCTCGTCGTCCAACCACTCGGGGTGGCCGACTGCCCGGGCCAACGGCGGCCAATGGCGCTCGCCCTCCAGGCCGACGATCCAGAACCGTCGACCGCAGCCCGCCGTGTAGTTGTTCATGGCCGGATTACCCATAGACGTGCGTTCGCCGATCTCCAGGGTGACGCCCCACATCAGTAGCAGGTTCAGGTCGAAACTGATGGTGTAGGCGCCCTGGCGAATGAGCGACGTTTCGACGAGTTGGCCCTGACCGGTCCGTTCCCGGTCAAACAGGGCGGCTGACACTGCGGCGGCAGCGGCGAGGCCGGTCGAGTGGTCGCCCATCCCACCACGTTGGAAGGGAGGATCGCCGCCCGGTGGCGTGAGCAGGCCGGCCACCCCGGACCGAGCCCAGAAGGCGCCAATGTCGAAGGCCGCCCGGTCGGCATCGGGACCCTCGGAGCCGTAACCGGTGATCTGGCAGTACACGAGGCGAGGTAGTCGCTCGCTGACCGACGCGTGATCGAGGCCCAGGCGTTTGAGCGCACCGACCCGAAGGTTGGTCACGAACACATCGGCATCGGCCAGGAGTTCCATGGCGATAGCCATACCGTCGTCGGTTCCGAGGTCGACGGCGATGCCCTTTTTGGATCGGTTGTCCATCTCGAATATCGGGTTGGTGGGCATGTCGCCGCCCAGCATCCACTGGAACATGCGGCACGGGTCACCCGACGGGGGTTCGATCTTGACCACGTCGGCCCCCCAGTCGGCGAGGATCCCACCGGCGGCGGGGCCGGCGACCCACACACCGAGTTCCACGACCTTCACGCCTCGCATGGGGCCGGTCGCCACTCCCTCGTTCGGAACCGTGTCCCGACCAACTCCTGTTTCAGTCATGTCCGCCACTTCCTCCTGAGGCTGCGACAGACAGGATGGTGAGAATCAACGGGAAAACGATCTCCATGATTGAGTGTCCCATGGGACCGACGGTCCGACAAGAACACGCCGGGTACCGTCGGACGGTGATCTTGTTCGTGTGTACCGGCAACACCTGCCGGTCGGCCATGGCTGAGGCGGTGCTGCGGGCCCGCCTGAACGAGCGCGGCGGGGACGTTTCGGCATTGTTCCCGACGGTGGCATCAGCTGGGACCGAGGTCCGTGGGGGCGCGGACGGAGCCGGGGCGCACCCATTGGCTGTTGAGGTGCTCGCCGAGCGAGGCATCGACCTCGGTGGGCATGTCAGCAGGTCGTTGACCTTTGAACTGGTGGCCGGCGCCGACCTGGTGGTGGCCATGACCCGCCTCCATCAGGCAGCCGTTTCTGCGCTCGATCCCCCGGTCCGTGCCCGGAACTTCCTGGCCGGCGAGGTGGTACGGCTTGGAGGGCTGGTCGGTCCACGGGAGGATCGACCGTTGGACGAGTGGATCCGGGTACTGGACGGGGCCCGGGGCGGCCACTTCACCACCGGACGGGTGGCCGACGAGGTGGCCGATCCATGGGGCGAACCGATCAACGAGTACCGACGATGCGCCGATCGACTAGATGGCATTGCCACAGCTCTTGCCCGGCTGCTCGCCTAGTCGAAGGAAATAGGTTGATCTGACGGACCGTCAGATCAATGGAGGGCCGGAGTACCGTTTGGCCGTGGACTTCACCCGTACCCCGACCGAAGAGGCCTTCGCCGACGAGGTACGCACCTGGCTAGCGGAACACCTGGTGGGCGAGTTCGCTGACCTACGGGGTCGTGGCGGGGTAGGCCAGGAAGACGTGGCCCCCGAACTCCTCCTGGAGTGGGAGCGCGAACTGGCCTCCGGCGGGTGGCTCGGCATCGACTACCCGGTCCACCTCGGAGGACGTGACGCCACCCTGACCGAGCAGGTGATCTTCCACCAGACGTACGTGGAGGCCCGGGCGCCTGGACGCTTTCCCAACATCGGACTGAACCTGCTCGGACCGACCGTGGTGGCCTACGGGACCGAGGCCCAGCAGGAACGGTTCGTCCGCCCGATCCTCGCCGGTATCGAACACTGGTGTCAGGGGTATTCCGAGCCCGACGCCGGCTCGGACCTGGCCAACGTGGCCACCCGGGCCCGCCTGGACGGCGACCGGTGGTTGGTCACCGGCCAGAAGATCTGGACGTCGCTGGCCCAGTTCGCCCAGTGGGCCTTCGTGGTCTGCCGGACCGACCCGACCACCGAACGCCACGCCGGACTCTCCTACCTCCTGGTGCCCATGGACCAGGCCGGCATCGAGATGCGACCCATCGTGCAGATCACCGGTGGCACCGAGTTCAACGAGGTGTTCTTCGACGACGCCGAGACCGACGCCGATCTAGTGGTCGGCGAGGTGGGCGGCGGCTGGGCGGTGGCCATGGGAACCCTCGGATTCGAGCGGGGAGCCTCGACCCTCGGCCAGCAGACCGGGTACCGACAAGAACTTGATGCCCTCATGGACCTGGCCCGGAACAACGGGTCGATCGAGGACCCGTCGCTTCGCCAGGACCTCATGCGGGCATGGAGCGAACTGGAAATTCTCCGTTACAACCAACTCCGGATGCTCACCGCGCTGGTGGCTGACGGCGTGCCCGGCCCGGAGATGTCCATCGGGAAGCTCTACTGGGCCTCGTGGCACCGTCGCCTCGGTGAACTGGGAATCCGGATTCGTGGAGCCAGCGGCATGATTGGGGTCGACGCCACCTCACCGCTCGAGGATCCCCTCGGGGCCAACTACCGGTTAGACCGCCTACAGCGCACCTTTCTTTACAGCCGGTCCCACACCATCTACGGCGGGTCAAACCAGGTGCAACGCAACGTGATCGGCGAACGAGTCCTCGGCCTGCCACGGGAGCCCCGTTAGGCCGATCGGGGCCACCGACTCGCCGTCCCGTACGCTTTTCGCACTGATCCCTTTCCTCTCCGCAACCCAGGAGCAGTCCCATGTCCGAGGCCTACATCGTCGACGCCATTCGAACGCCCACGGGCAAGAAGGGCGGCGGGTTGTCCCAGGTGCATCCCGCCGACCTGGGAGCGCACGTGATCAGCGGCGTCTTGGAACGCAACGACGTCGACCCGATGGCCGTCGACGACGTGGTCATGGGCTGTGTGGACAACCTCGGCCCCCAGGCCGGAGATATTGCCCGTACGGCCTGGTTGGCTGCCGGTCTGCCCGAGGCCGTCCCCGGCACCACCGTGGATCGCCAGTGCGGTTCGGGCCAGCAGGCCGTGAGCTTCGCGGCGATGGGCGTCATGGCCGGAGTACAGGATCTGGTGGTGGCTGGCGGCATGCAGAACATGAGCATGATTCCCATCGGCCTAGCCCTCGAGGCCGCCAAGCCGTTCGGCCATGAAGACCCCTTCAGCGGCTCGACCGGGTGGGTGGATCGCTACGGCACTCAGGAAGTGTCCCAGTTCCGGGGCGCCGAGATGATCGCCGAGAAGTGGGACTTTTCTCGCGAGACCATGGAGGCCTTCGCCTTCGAGAGCCACCAGCGGGCCATCAGGGCCATCGACGAGGGCCGGTTCGATTCCGAGGTCAGCCCGTTAGCCGACGTCGAGGCCGACGAGGGTCCTCGTCGAGGCGGCAGCCTGGAGAAGATGGCGCAACTGGCGCCACTGGTCGAGGGTGGACGGATCACCGCAGCGCTGGCCAGTCAGGTCAGCGACGGCGCGGCCGCCCTGTTGATCGCGTCGGAACAGGCGGTCGCCGATCATGGCCTGACCCCCCGGGCCCGAATCCACCACATGAGTGTTCGGGGCGACGACCCGATCTACATGCTCACCGGCCCGATTGC
>DPMC01000128.1:5605-5802 GCA_003541675.1 Acidimicrobiaceae bacterium
TTCGAGTGCAACGAGGCGTTCGCCCCGGTGCCGCTGGCGTGGATGCTCGAACACAGCGTGCCGCACGAGAAGGTCAACGTGAACGGTGGAGCGATCGCGCTGGGGCATCCGCTGGGATGCAGCGGCGCAAAGCTCATGACGACGCTCCTGTACGAGTTGGAGCGCACCGGTGGCCGCTATGGCTTCCAGACCATGTG
>DPMC01000128.1:6138-9092 GCA_003541675.1 Acidimicrobiaceae bacterium
GAGGGCGGCGGCCAGGCCAACGTAACCATCCTCGAGCGGCTCTGATCTGGCGGTCCGCACGGCCTGCCCCAGGAGTTCAGTCAAGAAACGTATCGACCAGGCCCCAGTCGAGTGCCGTGGCGACGTCGATGGTGGTGCCGGTCAGGCACAACCACGCGGTGCGTTGGCGACCAATCCGCCGGGGCACGCTGACCGTCCCGCCAGCACCCGGGATCAGTCCCATGGAGACCTCTGGCAGCCGGAACGTCGCTGCAGCAGTGGCCTCGATCCGATCGGCAAAAGCGGCCAACTCCACGCCCGACCCGACCGCCGGTCCCTGGACGGTCACCGTCAGGCGTGGGGCCAGCCGATCCAGCCACGAAGCGGCGTTGCCCGACGACCGGATCAGGTGGGCCGTCGCCGAGTTGTCGACTGTTCCGAACTCGGCCGGGTCTCCGCCGCAGCAGAAGGCTGACCCGGCGCCGGTCAGGTGAACGGGCCGATCATCGCCCGAGACAGCGAGCGGGCGAAGTGCTTCGACGAGGGCGTCACGCATGGCCGCCGACCAGGCGTTGCGGAGCCGGGGTCGATTCAGCGTCAGCCGGACGACATCGCCGGAGGCATCCACCAAGACCGGCGGGTCGGATTCCCCGGGGCGGGCCCGACGTCCACGGCCGTCCAACCAGCGGGCGAACTCCGGTCCGCCCTGCAAGGTGCCAAAGGCCGTGCTCTCGAGGAGCAGCCCACCATCGGTCGACATGCCACCACCGTGACGGAGCACCTGGCAGCAGGTCACGGCGGCCATCGGGTTGGCCATCACCCCGTCGACCACCGCGGCCGCCGCATCGGGATCGGCGACCAGGACGTCCAGGGCAGGTGCCGTGCCCACAGGAGCGATGCCTACCGAGACGAGTGGAAGCCCATCCAGCACGGCTGTGGTCCCCGCAGTCAGACGGTCGGCGTCGTCGATCACCAGCACCGGCACGTCCCTTAGGGCGCCAAGGTCCAGGTCGACGGTCGGTGCGCTCAGCAGATCGGTGGCCTCAGCAGCGGACCAGACCCGGACGGAGCCCGAACCAGTCACGAGGTTGGTTTCATTGGGTCGAACCGTCGCCGAGGTCGGCCAGGTCGGCCCGCAGGACCCGACGGAGGAGTTTCCCGGTGTCGTTGTAGGGGAGGGCGTCCACGAACGCCACGTGGTCCGGCGTGCGGTTGGAACGCAGCTCGGCCCGTACGGCTTCCTGCAACTCGTCGGCACCCACCGTCGAGCCGGCGGAGCGGACCACGGCGGCCACGATCCGTTCGCCCCACTGCGCATCAGGCAGGCCAATGGCTGCCGCATCGGACACCCCGGGGTGGTCGACGAGCACGGCCTCAATTTCGCTGGGGGAGATGTTCTGGCCGCCCTTGACGATGACGTCGTCGATCCGGCCCGACACGTGGAGGAAGCCGTCGTCTCCCATCCAGCCGCCGTCGTGGGTGGGGAACCAGCCCTCAGAGGTCAGGCGGGGCGCCAGGCCCCGGTACTCGCCGGACACCTGTTCGCCCCGCACCCAGATCTCCCCCGGCTCGCCGGTGGCCACTTCGGTTCCGTCCTCGTCGCGGATCGACACCTCGATGCTGGGCAGCGGACGCCCTGCCGAACCGAGGCGGGCCCGGATGGATTCGTCGTCGCTGGCCAGGGCCTCGCGGTGCTCCTGTGGACCCAAAAGGGCCACCGTGGAGCTCGTCTCGGTCAACCCGTAGGCGTTGACGAAGGCCGTGTCGGGAAGAAGTTGGAGGGCCCGTTCGATGGTTGGGCGGGGCATCTTCCCCCCGCCGTAGGACAGCGACCTGAGGCTGGGCAGGCAAGCCCCGTCTGGAGTCGCATCGTCCGCGACCTCCGCGTCGAGGTATTCGACGATCCGGGTCAGCATGGTGGGTACCACCATGGCGCTGGTGACGCCTTCAGTGCGCACCAGATCGACCCAGGCGGCAGCGTCGAAGGCGGGTAACTGCACGATGCGCCGACCGGCATAGACGTTAGACAGGATGGCTGCCATGCCCGCCACGTGGTAAGGCGGCACGCTGACCAGAGCCGCCTCCTCCTCGCCTGCCCCCATGAACTCGACTGAGCCGAGCACGTAGGACACGAGATGCCGGTGGCGAAGTACGGCGGCCTTGGGATCGCCGGTCGTGCCACTGGTGAACAAGAGGATGGCCGTTCCCTCACCCTCCATGTCCCATTCGGGAGAAGGCGCCAAGGCGTCGACAAGGTCGGCCAGCAGGGCGTCCCTGTCCACGACTGACACGCCGTCCACCCCGGAGAGGCGACCGGTGGCCTCAGGACCCACCACGGCGATCGCCGGGGCGATCCGTCCGGCGAGCGTGGCCAGCTCATCGTCGGTGAGGCGGTAGTTCAGTGGCACGAACGGAAGGTCGGCCCACGCCGCGCCGAACAGGGAGATGGGCAGGGCGGCCGACGACACATCGGCCATAGCCACCGCGTCGACCCCGGCGGCCCGAAAACGATCAGCTGCCACTCCGGCCCGGTCGAACAACTGCTGGAAGGTCAGGCCGCCATCGAGGGACCCGACGGCGATTCGGTCGCCGAATCCGGCAGCCGCCATCTCCAGCAGCATCATCAGGTTCACGGTTGGGTCGGCTTCCTGGTCGGCTATCTGGCGGACGTCTGGTTCGCCTCAGTCTGAGGCGGGGAGGGGCTTAGCCTCCTTGAGGTCCAGCAATGTGTCGCCCAGACCGAGCGAGCCGTCACCAGGCTTGGTGCAGAGCACCTCGACGGTCTCCTCGGCATCGACGTACCGCTTGCCCATCAGGGTTCCGCCGTCGGCGCCCGAAACGGGCGTGCCAGTACCAGAGGCGGAACCGGCGGACGCCATGGGTACTCCGCCACAACGCAGGTCGGCCTCACCGGCGCCCTTCACGACGATCACCTCGGTGGTGCAGACGTCGCTGGTGAACCGGCTTCCGGGCTT
>DPMC01000128.1:9418-9824 GCA_003541675.1 Acidimicrobiaceae bacterium
AGGTTGGGCATGGGGACTCCAGGGCATGAGTGGTGGTCGGAGGCCAAGAGCATCGCCTATTGACGGCCGTCGGGCCACTCCGGCCCGGAGCCGATCCACAGCAATGAGTAGCGTCGATTCGATGTCCCGGTCCGACAGCACGCCGATGCTCGACGAGGTGTTTCGCCGGACCGGCGAGCCTCCTCGTGTAGACGATCCAGGGTCGGCAACCCGGAGATGGGAGGCATCACGGGCCGCAGTGCTGAGTGGCCCGGCCAATGGTCCGCCCCGAAGGGTGCCCAACGGGGTGGCCAACGGACTCGCCGTATTGACATCGATGCTCGAGGCGCTAAGCGGCCTGGTCGTGGAGGGGCCGGTGCTGGTTGCCGAACGGGCGGTGGCGGCCGGTCTCGGCCGTCGAGGGGCG
>DPMC01000063.1:0-5836 GCA_003541675.1 Acidimicrobiaceae bacterium
AGGGCAACCACGACGGGCCCCGGCCGGCCGCTGGTGGCAATGGTGAACGCCGCGGTTACCACCTGGGGTAGGTCTGCGGCGTTGTCCACCTCGACCACCCACTTGGCCAGGTCGTCGAAGAACGACGTGTACTCGACCTCCTGAAAGGCCTCCAATCCCCGGTGGGGACGCCCCACCTGGCCGACGAATAGGACCATCGGCGTCGAACCTTGGTCGGCGGTGTGCACGCCGATGGATGCGTTGGTGGCCCCGGGGCCCCGGGTCACGAAACACACCCCGACCCTTCCGGTGAAACGGGCCCATGCCTCGGTCATATAGGCAGCGCCGCCCTCCTGGCGACAAGGCACGTACCGGAGACGATCCTCTACGTCGTGGAGAGCGTCCAGGACCGCCAGGTAGCTCTCGCCGGGCACCCCGAACGCCGTGTCGACCCCCTGGGCCAGGAGGCAGTCGACCAGCAGGGCACCGCCGGTGCGACGTCCGGTCATCCGTCCCCGCCGGACCCGCCGCCAGGTGACCCGTCATCAGAAGGCCGGTCCCTGCTGGCCAGAAATACGACGCAGGCCGATAGGAAAAGCACCGATCCGATGGTGAACAGGACGTCGCCGATCCGGATGGACGCCACCACGAACACCAGTGCACACGCCAAGAAGAGCCACCAGCTCAGCCCTTCGGCGTCCCTCCAGAACGGCTGTGATCCCATGGGCCATAGCCTGCCAGTTCCGAACGTTGGGCTGCGACGCGGCGGCCGGCCACGACTACCGTCCGACCATGGACTTGGGCATTGCCGGACGTACTGCGTTGATCACCGGGGCCTCTGCCGGCCTTGGTCTGGCCTCTGCGCAGGCTCTGGCCGCTGAGGGGGTACGGGTAGCATTGGTCTCGCGGTCAACCGAAAAGCTGGCCGCCGCGCTACCCACTGTTGCCGGCGAGCCGGTCTCCGTCGCTGCGGACCTGACCGACGACGAGTCGATCGACGCCATGTTGTCCGAAGTAGTGGCAACCCTCGGCCACGTGGACATCCTGGTGGCCAACGCCGGCGGACCGCCTCCAGGCACGTTCACCTCCACTGACGACGACCTCTACCCGGCGGCCCTGCAGTTGAACCTGCTGGCCCACGTCCGGATGTGCCGGGCCCTCATCCCGCCCATGCGCGAGCGAGGTTGGGGACGGGTAGTGGCCATCACTTCGGCCACGGTGCGCGAACCGTCCCCGAACCTGATGCTTTCCAACACCGCCCGGGCCGGACTGACAGCGTTCCTCAAGACCACGGCCACGGAGGTGGCCGGCGACGGGGTGACGGTCAACTCGGTCCAGCCGGGCCTGCACGCCACCAGCCGCCTGCGCGAACTCTACGACGACCTGGACGCCGTAGCCGCCGACCACCCCATGGGGCGGATCGGCGACCCGGGCGACTTTGGGCGGATCGTGGCCTTCCTGTGCTCGGAGACCGCCAACTATGTCAACGGCACCGGCCTACCGGTGGAGGGCGGTTCTCTCAAAGGGTCCTGACCTTGTTTATTTGCAGCAGGTTCCCTCGCGAAGACGCCACCCACAGCAAACCGGAAAGCAGTACTCGGCAACCGCCGAAGATCCCCGTTGAACGTCAGCGAACTCTTCGCTCCACCCTGCCCTTTGCCAGCCGAAAGTGGCTGAGATGATCACCATACGCAGCGTGTCCAATCCGGATCCTCATCGGTGCGGGCATACCTCCGCCCCGGCTGAATCGCGGCGGGACGGACCGCCGTCAGTCCAGGTCGGCCAGTACCTCCAGAAACCGATCGTTCTCGGCTGGTGTGCCTATCGTGACCCGGATCCCCACTCCTGGAAACGGTCGGACCACCACGCCCCGCCGTTCCAAAGCGGGAAAGACCTCGTCGGTACGCTCACCCAGAGGCAGCCACACGAAGTTGGCGTGGGCGTCGGGCACCTCCCACCCAGCGTCCCGCAGAGCCACCGCCACCCGGTCGCGTTCCGAGGTCAGCCGGTCGATCACGACCTGCACCTCATCACGGGCGGCAATGGCGGCTAACGACCCCACCTGGGCCAGATGGTTCACGGCAAACGGGATCAGGACCTTGTCGATCTGCTCGGCCACCGACGGGTCGGCCACGCCATACCCGGTCCGGAGGGCCGCCAAACCGTAAGCCTTGGAGAACGTCCGCAGCACCACCACGTTGGGATGATCAGGCACCAGGGCGGCGATCGGATCACCCAGGTCCGCGGTCACGAACTCCCGGTAAGCCTCGTCGACCACAACCAGCACGTCGTCGGGCACCCGCTCCACCAGCGAACGGATCCGATCCACGTGCAGCGCGGTCCCAGTCGGATTGTTGGGGTTGGCCAGCACCACCAGCTTGGTCCGGCGCGTCACGGCCGCGGCCAACGCATCCAGATCGGCGGTGTGTCCAGCCAGCGGAACCGCCACCTCGGTGGCCGCGGTGATCGCCACATCCACCGGATAGGCCTCAAACGACGGCCACGGATAGACCACCTCGTCTCCAGGGTCGACGTAGGCCAAGAAGAGCTGCTGAAGCAGGCCGACTGACCCGCAGCCCGTAACTACCCGTCCGACGTCGACACCCAGCCATCCGGCCAGGGCATGACGGAGCTCGACCGCCCCATGGTCGCCGTAACGGTTCACCTCGCCGACCGCCGCGGCCACCGCCTTGACCACCGATGCCACCGGCGGGTACGGGTTCTCGTTGGATGACAACTTGACCGCTTGGGCCTCGTCGGTCGAATCGAGGCCGTGCTCGTCGGCGGCCATGGCCACCGACTTTCCGGGCCGATACGAGGCCATGGCAGCGACGGATGCCCTCGGTCGCCCCACCGTCATGGCGTCTCCTCCTCGGTTGGCTGGTCAGCGGTCGACGGGACGGGCGCGCAGTGTGCACCCCGGCCGGGATTGAACAGGTCGTTTGGGTCCAGTGCCGCCTTAACCCGACGCATCATGTCCAACTCCACGGGCGACTTCTGACGTCCCACACGGTCCAGCAGGTCTTGGCCCACACCGTGTTCGGCACTCACCGTGCCGCCCATGCTCCACAGCAGCTCGTCGATGGCGTCGGTAATCGTGGCAGCCAGATCGGAATCCATTCGGCTGCCCCGCTCGAGGGCGGGTACGACGTAGAGGTGCAGGTTGCCGTCGCCTAGATGGCCGAATGAGTAGACGACGGCATGGTCGCCACACATCTCGACGGTCACCGCCTCGACGGCCCGCTGGAACTCGGCCACGCGGTCAATGGGCACCGCGGCGTCGAACTTTGCCCCCTTGGCGTCGAACAGGGTCTCGGGCGGAAGTTCGTCGCGCATCAGCCAGAGGTTCTCCTCCTGGGCGACGGTCATGGCCACCGTGGCGTCCACCACCAGGCCGGCACCGAGCGCGTCGGCCAGAAACCCCTCGGCAGTGGCGTCCATCGAAGAGCTACCGGAAAACCGGGCCAGCAAGTACCAGTCCGCCACCGTCGCCAGCGGACGCAGCACACCGAACGCGCCAATGGTGCCGGCCACTCCGGTCTCGGGGACCAGTTCAAAAGCCGTCAAGCCGCCGTGGTCCCGCGCGCAGGCCATGGCAAAGAGCTCGTGCACGGCATCTAGGTCGGACAGCGCGGCGAACATCGTGCGGTGATGGTCCTGTCGGGGGTGGAGGCGTAGCACCGCCTGGGTCACGACACCCAGTGATCCCTCGCCTCCGATGAACAGGTGCTTGAGGTCGTACCCGGTGTTGTCCTTTCGCAGCGCCCGCAGCCCGTCGAACACCTCGCCGTCGGCCAGCACAACCTCGAGTCCCAGCACGCTGTCCCGGGCTGGCCCGTAACGCAGCACGTTTAAGCCACCAGCGTTGGTCGACACCGCGCCACCCACCGTGGCCGTGCCCCGGGCCCCCCAGTCCATGCCCAGCTCCAGATCTACCGCGGCGGCCGCCTGCTGGACCTGCTCGATGGTGCAGCCCGCCTCGGCGGTGATGGTGAAGCGGGCCGGGTCGACCGAAACGATCCGGTTCATGCGGGAGGTGGACAAGAGGACCGATGGACGATCCGTGGTGGGAACTGAACCACCAGACAGCGACGTGTGGCCTCCCTGGCTGACGATGGCCACGCCGGCCGCCGCGCACAGTCGCACCACGGCCCGGACCTCGTCGACTGAGTTGGGTCGGGCCACCAGGAGCGGCGTCCCGGAGAACACACCCCGGTAGTCGACGGTCAGATGCAGCGCGTCGGACGGCTCCAGCCATCCCCCGGCGCCAAGGATGGCCTGTAGTTCGTCGACCAGTCGTGCTTCCGGCGAGGAGACCTCAAGCATCGGCGCATCGTAGGACAACCCCACAAGGCCGATCCGTTGAGGGACCCGTCAGCCGGTGCCGTACACCGCGCCACCGTCAACCTTGATGACCGAGCCGGTGGCGAACGACGAAGCGTCCGACGCCAGGTACAGCGCCGCACCAACGATCTCGTGCGCCTCGCCGGCCCTCCCCAGGGCCAGCCGACGGCGGAACCCCTCATGTGCGCTTTCCGGCCAGTGGGTGGAGATGTCAGTCAGGAACGGGCCGGGTTGCAGGCAGTTGACCCGCACCGTCGGCCCGTAGGCCCGGGCGAACGACTCGGTCAACGAATGTACGCCAGCCTTGGCAGCTCCGTAGATGGCCTCGACGGCCGTAGGCGCCGATGCCGAGATGGAGCTCACGTTGATGATGCTCCCGCCACCGTCGGCCACCATCCGGGTACCAAAGGCGGCCGACAGGCGAAACGTGCCCCGTAGGTTCACGGCGATCGTCTTGTCGAAGAGCGCAGGCGTGACCTCCTCTAACGACGGGTAGAGCGGTGAGCTGCCGGCGTTGTTGACCAGCACGTCGCAACGGCCGAAGGCCTCATAGGTGGCCTGGACCAGGGCATCGCACTGGTCCCAGTCGCCGACGTGGCACACCACCGGGAGGATCCGGCGGCCCGTCGCCTCGGCCACCTCGTCAGCGAGGGCGGTGCAGTTCTCGAGCTTGCGGCTGGCCACCACCACGTTGGCTCCGCACCGGGCGAACGCCTCCACCATGGCCCGGCCTAGTCCCCGGCTCCCTCCGGTCACCACGACCACCCGATCGGCCAGATCGACGAGTTGCTGTTCAGGGTGGCGTTTGATCAGGTCCGGCACAGAAGCGATTCTGACAGCCCGCCTAGGGTGCGCCCATGACCGGAGCGGGTGACCACGATCGGGGGGTCCTCCCTCTACCAATCGCCATCCTGAACGGCCGCAAGTCACTCAGCATGCGGTTCACCCCCGACACTCGACATCCGGTGCGCGAGGATCAACAGCCATGACCGATGGATTCCGCACCCGGGGCATCAATCACCTGGCGTTGGTGTGTCGCGACATGGCTGCCACCGTGGCCTTCTACGAGGGCGTGCTGGGCCTGCCGCTGGTCAAGACCATTGAGTTGGGCGGCGGTGGGGGCCAGCACTTCTTCTTCGACTGTGGCAACGGCGACTCGATTGCCTTCTTCTGGTTCACCGATTCCCCACCGGCCGCTCCCGGGGTGGCCTCTCCAGCCGCCATGCCCGGCGAGGGTGACTTCCGCACGGCCCACGGCTCGATGAACCACGTGGCCCTCGATGTCGACCCCGCCGACATCGACGGTTACGTCCAGCGCCTACGCGACGCGGGCGTGCCCTGCACCGAAGTCATGAACCACGACGATTCCGAATGGGGAGTGGCCGCTGACCCCGGAGGAAGCGTGTTCGTCCGGTCGATCTACTTCATGGACCCTGACGGCATCCAACTGGAGTTCGCCGCCTGGACGCGCACCCTGGGGCCCGGCGACGTGTCTCACGCGCCGGCCCGAGGG
>DPMC01000063.1:6147-6314 GCA_003541675.1 Acidimicrobiaceae bacterium
TGTCTCACGCGCCGGCCCGAGGGTCTGACTGACGCCTTCGCCGGCGGTCCGGCACCACGGATAGAGGCTTAGACGAAGTCGGCGTACTTCTCGAGGTGGCGCACCGGGGTGGACAGTGCATCCTTGCGGAATGGGTCCCCCAGTTCCTTGGTGCACATGACCTCGAT
>DPMC01000157.1:0-7830 GCA_003541675.1 Acidimicrobiaceae bacterium
TCTGGCCTTGCGCGAGGTCATCCACAGGCTGCTACTTTGCCTCGCCCACAGCGAGGGCGGAGTGGGCCAACGGTGGCTGTTTTCCGTTCTCTAACGACCTTTCCACAACAAATTTAACATCTGTGGACAACTTGATCGGAGAATGCAATGGCAGATGCAACGGTGCTTTGGGAGGCCTGTGCGGCAGCCATTCAGTCGAAGGTGTCAGACGTCGTCTGGCAGATGACGTTCAGCGCGGCCCAGCCGGTGACTGCAGACGACCAAACCCTCACCGTCTCAGTACCGAGCATCGTGACCCTGGATCGGATCGAAGGTCGGTACCACGACCTGGTCCATGACACGGTCTCCGAGGTGAGCGACGACCAACTCACGCTCAACATCGTCATCCGAAAGGACGACGTCGAAAACCATGATGAGTTGATCTTCGACCTCCCACCGCTGACTCATCCAGCAGCCAGTACCACAGCGCCAAATTCCCTCCATCGAGCCAACCTCGATGAGCGCACCAACCCCATCCAACCAGCAGCATCCAGCCTGACCCCCACAACCGTCACCTCCGTCGGCGCCGCTGCCACTACCGGTACGGGAGATTCTTCGTTCGCCGGACGCCTCACCTTCCAAGACTTCGTCATCGGCTCGTCAAACCGGTTCGCCCACGCGGCAGCCCAGGCCGTAGCCGAAACCCCTGGTCGCTCGTACAACCCCCTCTTCATCTACGCCGAAGCCGGACTAGGAAAGACCCATCTCCTCCAGGCCGTCGGCAACTACGTCCTGGCCCACTATCCGACCAAACAGGTCCGGTACGTATCCAGTGAGACGTTCATGAACCGGTTCGTAGAAGCCATCCGCAACAAGCAACTCCCAGAGTTCAAGGACCTCCATCGTCGCAACGACGTACTCCTCGTCGATGACATCCAGTTCATGGAAGGAAAGGAGGGCCTCCAAGAGGAGTTCTTCCACACCTTCAACGCGATCCAGGAGGGTGGCGGCCAGATCGTGCTCACCAGCGATCGACCCCCGGACGACATCTCCACCCTGGAGGATCGACTTCGAAGCAGATTCAAGATGGGTCTGGTCACCCATATCCAGCCCCCCGACGTTGAGACCCGTCTAGCCATCCTCCGCAAGAAGTCTGAACAAGGAAGAAGCAGCATCGAGATCCCTGACGATGTCCTGTTCTTCATCGCCGAGAACATCACCGAGAACATTCGTGAACTCGAGGGTGCCCTGACCCGGATCACCGCCTACTGCAGTCTCAACCAAGAGGTTTGCACCATCGACCTGGCCACCACCGTTCTCGGAGATTTGATTACCAGCAACGCACCGCTGATCATCACCCCGGACCTGATCCTCAACCAAACCTCGGAGATCTACGGCTTCAGCCGCGAAGATCTCGTTGGTGCCAGCAGGCGCCGGCCCCTCGTAACTGCACGCCAAGTTTCGATGTACGTCTTTCGTGAGCTCACCGACCTGAGTTACCCGGCCATCGGTCGAGAGTTCGGTGATCGTGACCACACCACAGTGATCCACGCCGTCGAGAAGATCACCCGTCTCATGGCTGAACGCCGCGAAATCTACGATCAGGTCTCGACCCTCACCTCTAACGTTCGTTCCGGTAAATGAGGGGCTCCCAGTTAGTTTGATTAAGGACCAGCTGATTCTCCCGTTAGCCAAATCCTGTGGATCATCCCGTGTACGACCAGTGGAAGGCGATGTGGACGCTCGGTGGATCATGACTAGACCATCCACAGCCATTGTCTCCATTCATCGTCACGCTGGGGATACCGGTGGATGACCGACACGACACCATCACCCTCCTGACCTGCGATGATGGGAGATACTCCACAATCCACAGCACTTATTACTGCTACGACCTGATTAGAAAAGCCACATGGAGAAAGTGACCACCTTGTGAAGTTCCGATGCGAACGAGATGTCCTAGATAGGGCCTTCTCCATCACCCGACGCGCTGTTGCCGGTCGTGGAGGAACACTTCAAGTCTTGTCAGGCCTCCACCTGGAGCTCAAGGGAAACACCTTGACCGTGGTCGGTAGTGACCTTGACCTGGTGGTACGTGTCACTGTCGAGGTTGGTGGTGAACAAGATGGTTCAGTGGTCCTGTCTGCTCAACTAGGGGCTGAGATTGTCCGATCTTTGGATAGTGGACAGGTGGAGTTCACCGTCGATGACGACGGGGCCAGCGTGGTGTCAGGACGATCAGACTTTCGTCTTCGGGTCATGTCGGCCGAGGAATACCCCCGCTTTGATGAACCCGGTGGAGAATCAGTAACCCTGGATGCCGGCGCAGTTGCTGATGCCCTTGACCAGGTCATTAAAGCGGCAAGCATCGATGACGCACGCCAGATTTTGACCGGCGTTCTCATGGCTGCCGAGGCAGACGGACTTAGATTCGTAGCAACGGATTCCTACCGTCTTGCGGTTAGAGATCTCCCTGGGACCGCAGTGCTGGGTCGGGACCAAACGGTGCTCGTTCCGTCACGAGCTCTAGACATGGTGGGAAAGATCTTGGGCGATGCCGAGGAGCTGACTATCAGACTGGGTGAACGGGATGCCACGTTCGAGGTAGATGATGTCCAGGTGGTGACCCGCCTCATCGAAGGTGAATTCCCGAACTACCGGGGCCTGATACCAGACGACCATCCGAATGTTCTGGTGGTGGACCGTATAGCCCTGCAGGAAGCAGTTCGCCGGGTCCGAATTCTGGCCCAGGAATCCACGCCGGTGAGGTTGTCGATGTCTACCGAAGGGCTTGAGTTGGTGGCCATCACCCAAGACGTTGGGCAAGCTCACGAATCTGTGGATGCCACATACGAGGGTGCCGATCTAACGGTGGCGTTTAATCCACAGTTCCTACTCGATGGTCTTGAAGTGAGTCCCGGTGAAGAGGTCCGGCTGGAGACCAGCGAGGCAAGCAAGCCTGCGGTACTCCGGTCGATTGGTGATGAGCAATTCCTGTATCTGCTCATGCCCGTACGGGTGTCCTGACCCTTCGAACGGTTCGGGCCGGTAATCCTGTGGTGGGCCGGCTCTCGGCGACTTCGCTGCCATGACCGTTGAACGCCTCTGGCTAACTGATTTTCGCAATCATCCGGAGGTTGATCTGGTTCTAGATCCCGGGGTCACCCTGGTGGTCGGTTCCAATGGCCAAGGGAAGACGAACCTTATTGAGGCGTTGGCCTGGTTGGCTCGAGGGTCGTCCTTCCGCGGTGCACCCACCGAGGCAATGGTGAGATTTGGTGCAGACCGGGCGGTAGTTCGAGCGGAGATCGATGCGGCCGGGCGAAGCGTCCTACTCGAAGCTGAACTGGTGGCCTCGGGACGAAACCGAATTCAGGTCAACAAGCAGCGGATCACCCGACTGCGAGATCTTCTTGGTCATTTTAGGACCACGGTGTTCGGCCCTGATGACCTTCGCCTGGTCAAGGGCAGCCCGGGAGAACGGCGGGGCTGGATCGACGACCTGCTGGTCGATCTACACCCACGTAATCATGCGCTTAGGAGTGACCTGGATCGGATCCTCCGACAGCGAAACACGTTGCTCAAACAGGCCAAGGGTCACTTGTCGACTGAGGTGGAGACCACGTTGGACGTCTGGGACGCCCAACTGGGAGACTTGGGAGAACGCTTGGCGACCGCTCGACGGGAAACCCTCGTGGCTCTCGGGCCGAGGGTTGATGAACTTTCCGACGCACTCACCGATGGGAGAAGTCGTCTCACGATGAAAGTGGTGGATCAGTGGTCCTCAGAGGGACTGGAGAAGGCATTGAACCGGGCACGGTCCAATGACGTCCGACGCGGTGTGACCACGGTCGGTCCTCATCGAGATGATGTGCTCCTGACTTTGGACGACATGCCGTCGAGAACCCATGCCTCCCAGGGGGAGCAGCGCTCGATAGCCCTCGCCCTCCGTCTTGCCGGTCATCGTCTGGTGGCTGAACAGACGGGTGCAGAACCGATCGTCCTGCTCGATGATGTGTTCTCAGAACTTGATCCTCGACGGTGTGTTGTCCTAGTCGGGTTGCTGCCATCGACCCAGGCAGTGATTACCTCGGCTGGAGCGGTTCCTGAAGGAGTAGAAGCTGGTGTCGTCCTTCATCTAGACGACGGCGAGTTCGTTTCCCAAATAGGACCATGAAGCCTGATCGCGGGCCGGTGCCCCTTCGATGGAGTTTGGAACGGCTGTTGGCTGGCATGGGAGCACCGCAGATCGATGACACCATGATGATCATCGATCAGTGGCCGGAGATCGTGGGAGCACGGTTGGCCGAGCGGATCGAAGCTGTCGCGGTGAGTGGATCAGAGCTCCTGGTCGCCGTTCACGACCCGGCCTGGGCTAGCCAGGTTGCGTGGCTGGAGGCCCAGTTGTTGGAGCGGGTTGAGGCCCTGGTTGGACCAGGGAAGATCACCTCGGTTCGGGCTCGAGTCCAGCCTCGTGAGGGACCCTGAGGGAGCATATTTTGCACCTGATCGACACCGCTTGGATCCGTGGTCGGGAGGCCATTGGCTGGTAGTCTGGTCAAACCGTGAAGATGCGCTCTGACCTGCGGTTTTATACCGCTTTGACCCGTCTTTTGGCACCTTTCTTCCCCGACCCGACGATCCAAGGGGAACGGCTCCCTTGACTACCGCAGAGACGTCCTACGGCGCAGCCGATATCACCGTCCTTGAGGGCCTCGAAGCCGTCCGGAAACGGCCTGGCATGTACATCGGATCGACGGGTCCCACCGGCCTCCACCACTTGGTGTGGGAGGTCGTAGACAACTCGGTTGACGAAGCGATGGCTGGCCACTGCACGACCATCGAGGTGACCCTCAGCGAGGACGGGTCGTGTGAGGTTTCAGATGATGGTCGGGGAATTCCCGTCGGCCTCCACCACCAGTATGAAGAGCTCACGGCCGCCGAGGTCGTGCTCACGGTGCTCCACGCCGGAGGCAAGTTCGGGGGCGAGGGATACAAGGTGTCCGGCGGGCTCCACGGCGTCGGCATCTCGGTGGTCAATGCGTTGTCGTCCAGGGTCGAGGTGGAGATTGATCGTGATGGCAGTCGGCACTACATGGATTTCGTGGAAGGCGGTCGACTGGAGACCCGTCTGGCGGTGAGCGGCGATTCACCCGATGGAAGGACCGGCACCACCGTTCGCTTCTGGCCGGACGAATCGATCTTTGACGAGACTCGATTCCGTTTCCAAACCTTGTCTGAGCGCTTCCAGATGATGGCGTTCCTGAACCGGGGTCTACGGATTCGATTGCGAGACGAACGGACGGACGAGAACCGTGGTGAGGTGGACTACCAGTACGAGGGGGGCATCCGCGACTTCGTGGCCCACGTGAATGCCTCCAAGGAGTCCTTGTTTTCCGAGGTCGGCTACATCGAAGGCATCGAGGACGGGCAGGAGGTCGAGGTGGCCTTCCAGTGGAATACCGGCTTCAACTCCGATGGTCTCCACTCCTTCGCCAACGGCATCAACACCCTCGAGGGGGGGATGCACGAGGAGGGATTTCGTAGCGCGTTGACCGCGGTGATGAACCGCTATGCCAAGAAGAGGAACCTCCTCAAGGACAACGACGACAACCTCCAAGGCGAGGACATTCGCGAGGGGCTGACCGCCATCATCAGCGTCCGCCTGTCCGATCCGCAGTTCGAGGGTCAGACCAAGTCCAAGCTGGGAAACGTCGAGATGCGATCGCTGGTGCAACGGACCACCAATGACCGGTTGGCCGACTGGCTGGAGGAACATCCTCCGGAAGCCAAGGCCATTGTCCAGAAGGCGATCAACGCCCAGCGGGCTCGGGTAGCCGCTCAGGATGCACGCAAGTCAGCCCGCCGGAAGTCGGCGTTGGACGGCGCCGGCATGCCCGACAAGCTCAAGGACTGCGCATCCAAAGACCCGCGGGAATCCGAACTGTTCATCGTGGAGGGCGATTCGGCTGGTGGCTCAGCGGTACAGGCACGCGACCCCCGCACCATGGCCATTCTTCCCATCCGGGGAAAGATCCTCAATGTCGAGCGTGCCCGTGCTGACCGGATGCTCAAGAACAACGAGATCCAAACGCTGATCCAGGCTATTGGTAGCGGCTTCGGCGACGACTTCGACGTCGGTCGCATCCGCTACCACAAGGTGATCCTGCTGTGTGACGCGGACGTGGACGGCAGCCACATCCGCACGCTTCTACTGACCTTCTTTTTCCGTCAGATGCGGCCGATGGTCGAGGCCGGACACGTCTACATCGCCCAACCTCCGCTGTATTCCACGGTGGTGGGGCGCGAGAAGGTCTACCTGAAGGACGACCACGCCAAGGAGGCGTTCTTGGTCGAGAATCCCAGCCACAAGCGGGAGTTCCAACGTCTCAAGGGCCTTGGCGAGATGGACTTCGACGAGCTCAAGGAGACCACCATGGATCCGTCCCGTCGGAGTCTTCTGCAGGTGACCGTCGAGATGCTGGCCATTGCCGACGAGGTCTTCTCGACGCTCATGGGCGAGGACGTGGAGAGCCGTAAGCGCTTCATCCAGACCAATGCCCGCGATGTCCGGTTCTTGGACATCTAGTGGCTGACGAGACGGACGTCCCGACGACAGACGTGGCTGCTCCGGGTGACGAGGCACCGACGCTGGGATTCATCCAGCCCATCGAGATCCAGGAGGAGATGGAGCAGTCNNGACCACGCCAAAGATGCCTTCATGGTCGAGAACCCCGGCCACAAGCGGGAGTTCCAACGGCTCAAAGGTCTCGGAGAGATGGACTTTGACGAGCTGAAGGACACCACGATGGATCCGTCCCGGCGGAGCCTCCTGCAGGTCTCCGTGGAGATGCTGGCTATCGCCGACGAGGTCTTCTCGACCCTCATGGGAGAGGACGTAGAGAGCCGCAAGCGGTTCATCCAGACCAACGCTCGCGACGTGCGGTTCTTGGACATCTGATGGCCGAAGAGAGCGGGATTCCGATGGCGGACGACGCCCTGGCCGGAGCGATGGTCGACGAAGACTCGACGTCGGGGTTCATCCAACCCATTGAGATCCAGGAGGAGATGGAACAGTCCTTCCTGGACTACGCCATGTCGGTCATCGTGTCGCGGGCTCTTCCCGATGCACGGGACGGTCTCAAGCCGGTGCACCGACGAATCCTCTGGGGCATGTACGACCTTGGAGCCCGGCCGGATCGGCCGACCATGAAGTGCGCCCGCGTCACCGGCGAAGTCATGGGTAAGTACCACCCCCATGGGGATCTAGCCATCTACGACGCCCTGGTTCGCATGGGACAGAACTTCAGCCTGCGTCACCCGGTCGTGCACCCGAAGGGAAACTTCGGCTATTCGCCGGACGACGCGGCCGCCGCGGCCCGTTACACCGAATGTCGCCTCGATCCGATCGCCCTGGACCTCCTGGCCGGGATCGACGAGGACACCGTTGATTTCACGGAGAACTACTCGGGTGAATTCACCGAGCCGGTGGTCCTTCCGGCCCGCTTTCCGAACCTTCTAGTAAACGGCAGCCAAGGCATTGCGGTAGGCATGGCGACCAACATTCCGACCCACAATCTGGGCGAGGTGATCGATGCCACGATCCACCTCATCGACCATCCGGACGCCACGCCGGATGACCTGATGGAACACTTGCCTGCACCGGACTTCCCAACCGGGGCCCTGATCCTGGGGCGGTCCGGTATCCGCGAGGCCTACCGGACCGGCCGCGGACAGGTACGGATGCGGGCCCGCACCGACATCGAAGAGGGCCAGCGGTCGAGCCGGATCGTGGTCTCCGAGTTGCCGTACCAGTCCAGCCCCAACCTGATCATGTCCAAGATCCGTGAC
>DPMC01000157.1:8223-11889 GCA_003541675.1 Acidimicrobiaceae bacterium
GGAAGAACCCGAATCGTGATCACGCTCAAGCGGGACGCCCCGGCGCTGGTCATCCTTAACAACTTGTTCAAGCGGACGCCGCTGCAGACCACGTTTTCGGTCAACACGGTGGCCCTTGTCGACGAGGTGCCCCGCACTCTGAACCTGCGTGAACTGCTGGTGGCCTACGTCGACCACCAGGTCGAAGTGGTACGTCGCCGCAGCGAGTTTCGGTTGGCCAAGGCACGCGATGAGGCCCACATAACCGAAGGCCTCCTGAAGGCACTCGACCTGATCGATGACATCATCGCCCTGATCCGGGGGTCGGCGGATCGGGCTACGGCACGTGAAGGCCTGATGGGTGATGACTTCGAGTTCAGCGAGGTCCAGGCAAACCACATCTTGGACATGCAGCTGGCCCGCCTGACCCGTCTTGGACGGACCAACCTCGAGGAGAGGATGGTCGAGCTCCAGGCGACGATCGCTGAGTTGGAGGCCATCCTCGGAGACGAAGAACGCCTTCGCAGCGTTATCAAGGACGAGTTGGGCGAGGTGCGGGCCAGACATGCCACCCCGCGGCGCAGCGAGATGATCCACGATCCAGGCGAACTCGACATCGAGGACCTGATCGACGACGAGGAGATGGTGTTCGCCATGAGCACCTCGGGTTACGTCAAGACGATGTCAATCGGTGAGTTTCGGACCCAGGGGCGTGGAGGCAAGGGCGTCACAGGAGCAAAGCTCAAGGACGAGGATGCGGTGGCTCACCTCATCCACACCACCGCTCATGCCTACCTGTTGTTCTTCTCCACCAGGGGCCGGGTATACCGGCTCAAAGCTCACGAGATTCCGTCGGCTGGTCGTACAGCCCGCGGGACATCGATCGTGAACCTGCTCCCGTTGCAGCCCGACGAGCGGATCCAGGCCGTCATCGACACCCGGGACTACGAGTCGAACCGCTTCCTGTTCTTCGCCATGCGGAGCGGACGGGTGAAGAAGACCCTGTTCACGGCCTACGACTCGTCGTTGAAGGCCGGTCTGATCGCCGTGCGCCTCAACGACGGCGACGAGCTGGTGGCCGTGGTGCCCACCAACGGGGACGACGACCTGTTCCTTGTCTCGAGCTCTGGCCAGACCCTGCGGATCTCCGAGGACGACGTGCGGCCCATGGGGCGGAGCGTGGCCGGGGTGAGGGGCATGAAATTCCGGGACGAGGACGTTCTGGTGTCGTGTTGCGTGGCCCGTGCCGACGCCACGATCCTCCATCTGACCACCGAGGGCTATGGCAAGCGGACCGAGTTGGACGAGTTCACGGTCAAGGGCCGTGCTGGTCTTGGTGTACGGGGTATCCGGACGACCGATGATCGGGGACGAGTGGCTGGTGCGCTGGTGCTGACCGAGGACGAGGACCTGTTCGCCATCACGACGGCTGGAATGATCATCCGCATGCCCGCGACCGACATTTCGGTCCAGGGTCGGGATGCAACCGGGGTTCGGGTCATGTCCCCCGGCGATGGCCAGGAAGTCGCGGCGGTGTCGCCCGTACCGGCCGGCGAACCCGACGAGGAGTTCACCGAAGAGTTGGCTGACGGGCTGCCAGAGGTGCCCGTCGAATAGAACTGACCCCCGGGTGGTTCGTGCCTGGGCAACGGCCCAGTCGCCGGCCCGTCCGGCTGGACCGGGATCGGACCCGTAGACTTCCGGCCCGTGGCCCCCGACGACATCGATGATTCCAGTGAGCCGCGCCCAGCCGCGCGCTCTGGGGAACTCTTCGCGGATCTTGGGGAGGAGTCGACTGATGATCTCGTCGTGGACCTGCCTGAGGAGTCGGGCGAATTGGTCGATCCTGAAGGCGACATTGAAGCTGACGCAAGAACCGAGAACGACGTCGCATTGACGGCGCAGCAGTCGTCAGGCGACCTGTTGGCGAAGATGTCTGGTGGGGACCTCGATGACGACGACCTCGACGTGTCACCAGTCTTTCGACGGGAACGTCCACGTGTCCTGAAGGGCTGGTTCGGTCGGGCACGGGCAGAGGCCCTCCCGGTCGTCGAACGGGCTTCAGGTGCTCCGACCGGTGGGTATCGGGTGCGACGGGTTCGCCGTTTGGTCCGTCACATCGAGCCGTGGTCGGTTCTGAAGGTCTGTCTGGTGTTCTACCTGTGCGTCTGGGGTCTTCTGGTCATCGCTACCCGCATGCTGTGGAGCGCGGCTGACGAGGCGGGAACCATCGGCAAGGTCGAATCGTTCATCGAGGAACTATTCGCCCTCGAATCCTTCACCTTCGACTCGGCACAGATCTTCCGGATCTTCGTGCTGGGTGGCCTGGTCCTCGTGGTCGGCGGTATCGGTGTCACCGTGGTCCTTGTGGTGCTCTTCAACCTCATCAGCGATCTGACCGGGGGAATCCGCTTCACCATGGTGGAAGAGGAAACCGCGGTCCGACAGCGGAAGTTGCGGCGCGGTGATGTCGTCGTCGAGACCCCCGTGACCGGCACTGGTTGGCAAACCGAGGGCGGTCCGGGAGAGTAGTGACGCCTTCGTCGGCGCCGATACCGTTCCGGGGTCTGCGGGGCTATAGCTCAGTCGGTTAGAGCGCACCCCTGATAAGGGTGAGGTCGCTGGTTCGATTCCAGCTAGCCCCACGTTCATGCAGTTCATCCGACGAGCCCTCGCCGCGGTGAGCGTCGCCGCCGCGGTGGCCGCCGCCCTCCGCATTAACGGAGCTGACGGGATCGCGCGCCGCTCCGGCGGATGGCGACCCCTGGCTGGGCCACACCTCCGGTGAACCACCTCCCATGAGACGCTTTTCATGAACCGGGTAGCGGTCCTCGGGGCCGGAGCGGTCGGCGCCCGGGTGGCCCGTCAACTCCTGTCCTCCGATGCGGTCGAGCAGGTCTTGCTGCGAGACATCTCGGCTGAACGCCTGGCTCGAGCCTCACGATCCCTCGGTGACCGGTGTCGGGTCGAACACCATCCGTTCTCCGACTCGCTGGAGGCCGATGTGGTCGTGGTGGCAACGCCAAGGGGGACCCATCTCGAGGCGGTGATCGAGACCATTGCGGCCCGTCGGCCAGCGGTACTGGTTGGTGACGGCCTAGCCGAGACGATCGCGGTGCTTCGGCGGTCGGGCGACGCAGCCCGTGCCGGCGTGCCGATCGCGGTGGGCAGCGGCTTCGGACCAGGTATGTCCTGTGTCCTGGCGGCCCATGGCGCCTCGTGGTTCGACGAAGTCGACGAGGTACACGTGGCGAAGGTTGGCACGGGCGGACCTGCGTGTGCGTTGGTCCACCATCGGGCACTCAGTCGACGTTCCTACGACTGGCGGGTGGACGATGGTTCCGGCGCGGGCGACTGGACCCGCCGGACGGGTGGCTCGGGCCGTGAACTGGCGTGGTTTCCCGATCCGGTGGGACCGAGGGACTGCTATCGGGCGGCTCTTCCTGATCCGGTGTTGTTGCACCACGCACTGCCCACGGTGGGTCGGATCACCGCCCGGGTGGCGGCTACCCGCCGGGATCGCCTGACGGCGCCATTACCCATGCTGTCTCCGCCGCACGTGGAGGGCGGGATGGGTGCTGTACGGGTCGAGGTCCGGGGTCGGCGAGATGACGCAAGCGAGGTGGTCGTGCTCGGAGCCACCGAGCGACCAGCAGTGGCTGCCGCCGCGGTGGCTGCCACGACGGT
>DPMC01000077.1 GCA_003541675.1 Acidimicrobiaceae bacterium
CGCGGATCCGGGCCCGCTGAGCCATCCCACCCCAGGACTCCTCGCCTATCCCCCAACCGTTCACAACTACCCGCTGGCCTACCGGAACCTCGGGGTCGTCCGAAGAGGCCACCGTGCCGGCGAGGTCGATGCCGGGCACCATGGGCCACGAACGCACGATGGGTGACTGGTCGGCGACGGCCAGCGCGTCCTTGAAGTTCACCGTCGAGTACTCGACGTCAACGATCACCTCGGGCTGGTCGGCGTCACCTACTGACGGAAGATCCCCGTCGTCAAGTTCTACATACTCCCGTCGGAACTCACCATCGGACTTGTCGAGTCGCAGGGCACGAAACACGGTCATCTCTTCTCTTCTTGGGGGCTGGGAGTTCGGGGGCCGGGTTCTCGGCGGCAGGGCGGGCCAGTTCAGCGGCCGAACATGGCCAGCCACTGCTCCTCGGAACGGGGCATGAATACGAAGTTGTCTCGCCGGGTGTCGCCCATAGGGGCCGATGGTTGCGGCGAGTAGAGGTGACCGGGGTAGAGCACGGCGTCGTCGGGCACCTTGGCTAGACGGTGATGGAGGCTGTGGTACAGCGCCGCGGGGTCGCCGCCGGGGAGGTCGGTCCGCCCGCAGCCCTCGAGGAACAGGGTGTCGCCGGCCACCAGTCGGCCGTCAACCAAGAAGCACTGGCTGCCCGGCGTGTGGCCCGGCGTGTGGATCAGCTCGATGTCGATGGCTCCCACGGTGACCACGTCACCACTGTCGTGTCCGACGATCTCACCGTCGCCCAGACCGGTCACCTCGGCGATGAACCCAGCCTCGTCACGCTGGGCGTGAATGGGAACCGAGGTTCGTTCCAGTAGTTCGGCGGCCCCGATGATGTCGAAGCCCATCATGGAACCACCCACGTGGTCCGGGTGGTAGTGGGTGGCTAGCGCACCGGTGCAACGCATGTCATCGGCCGCAAGGACATCAAGAATGCCGTCGACGTCGTACGCCGGGTCGACCACCACGGCCTCGCCGGTCTCCAGATCACCGATGAGGTAGACGAAGTTGACCATCTGGCGGGCCATCGGATCCTCGGTGGCGAAGTCCCGGCCGGACAGGAGTTGGCGGAAGTAGAGGCGGTCGGGAGTCTCGCGGTGGGTGGTGTCGGTCATCGTCGAGCCAGACTAGGAGGCCGGTTCGGACGGGTCTGAGTCGGCGGCCCGCCAGGCAGCCTCGGCTAGAGCCAGAACTTCACGGAGCGGACGACCGGTTACCGCGGCCACGCGGGCTGCATCATCGTGTTCGGCCTTGGCCCGACCGGCGGTGACCTTGACCTCGATCGGATGTCCGTCGACCACTACTTCGTCCATGGTCCGAGCTGCCGACCACCGTTGGACGGTGTGGGCCCGTACGCCGAGCGATCCCGTCTCAGACGTCAACACCTCGGCGACCACGGCTACTGCGGACGGATCACACAAGGCGCTCACCACGTGGGCCGGGCGGCCCTTCTTCATCACGATGGGCGTGACCCAGGCATCACGGGCTCCCGCCTCTAGGCAGCGGGCCAGGGCATGGGCGAGGGTTTCGCCTGTGGCATCGTCCACGTTCACCTCGAGGGTGACCATCGGCTGACCCGAGGCCCGGCCGGGACCCCCGCCGGTAGCTTCCCCCGTCCGATCGAGGGTGCCCACCACAACCTGAGTGACGTTGGGTCGTCCGTCAAGGTCCCGGTCGCCCGCCCCGTAACCGGTGGCCTCGACGACCAAGGCCGGCATCGGACCCCAGGTGGTGACCATGACGGCCAACAGGGCGGCTCCTGTCGGGGTGGTCAACTCGGCGGCCACGTCGGTGCCGTGGGTGGGGGCTCCAGCCAACAGGGCGATGGTGGCCGGCGCGGGAACGGGGATCGTGCCGTGGGCCGATTCGACCGTGCCCGTTCCCGTGGCCACACTGCACGACCGGACCTCGTCGACATCGAGTACCTCGAGGGCGGCACACGTGCCGACCACGTCCACGATGCTGTCGATGGCACCCACCTCGTGAAAGTGCACGTCGGCCGGCGGAATCCCGTGAAGGCGACCCTCGACGACGGCCAGTGCCTCGAAGGTGTCGCGCACCCGTCGGGCCATGCGATCCGGGAAGCCGGCAGCGTCGACCATGGCCAAAATCGAGGACGCGTGTCGGTGGGTGGCGTCATCGTCGGCCTCTACCCGGACGTCGATCGCCGCGATCCCACCACGCAGGGTCGGCTCGGCGGTCAGCGCCCAACCTTCAATCGGAAGCTGTCTCACTAACGCCCGGACCTCGTCGACGTCGGCGCCCGCATCGATCAGGGCGCCGAGGGCCATATCCCCCGCGATACCGGCAAACGGCTGGAACCACGCCACCCGGGTCATTCGAGGTCTTCCGTCGCAGGGATGTCGCCCGCCGGCCATCCGGGAACCGGTCCTAATGCGCGTAGCAGGGCACACGCTGCGCCGAATCCGTTGTCGATGCCCACCACGGTCAGCCCAGAGGCGCACGAGGCCAGCATTCCCAGAAGCGCCGTGACCCCCTCCAGTGACGAGCCGTACCCCACGCTGGTCGGTACGGCGACCACCGGGCCATCGGTGAGGCCACCAACCACGCTGGCCAACGCCCCCTCCATGCCGGCCACCACGACTACGGCGTCGGCCTTGTGAATGCGGTCAATGTCGGCCAGCAGACGATGGATGCCCGAAACACCGACGTCGGATAACCGGTCGGCATCGATTCCGTGGGCCCACAGGACCGCCGCGCACTCGTCGGCTACCGGCGCATCGGCCGTGCCGGCCGTGACCACCAGCACCCGGTCCCCACGATCGACGGCCCGTCGCCATACCACGGTGTGGCCCAACACGGTTCCCGACGCGTCGACGCCTAGCGCGGCGGCGGTCTGCACCTTGTCGGCCCGTGAGAGCACCACCGGGCCGGTCCCGTGGTCCAGCAGTTCGCTGACCACGATGGCCACGTCCTCGGCGGACTTGCCGGGGGCGTACACCGCCTCGGGGAGTCCCTGCCGGAGAGCACGGTGGTGGTCGATCCGGGCTACGCCTACATCGACAAAGGGCAGTCGACTCAGGCGTCTTACAGCGTCATCTGGCGAGATCGTCCCCTCCGCCACGCCGGCCATCAATTCGGACAAGGGCAAGTCGTACAGAGGCAATTGGTGCCGGGCGTCGGGATCCACGTCACTATCCTCCCCTCCCGTGGACGATCTCGCACCCCCGGACCTTTCGAGGCTTGCCTATCTTGGCCCCGCCGGCACCTTCACCGAGCAAGCTCTGTTCACTCAGGGCGACCTGACGGGCCTTGACCTGCGTCCTGCACCGTCGATTCCTGACGTGTTCCGCCAGGTGGTGGCCGGCGAGGCGGACCTCGGTTTCGCGGCGATCGAGAACTCCATCGAGGGCAGTGTCAACGTCACCCAGGACACTCTGGCCTTCGACGTCGACCTGCTGATCCAACGTGAGGTTGTGATCTCCATCCAGTTGAACCTGATGGTGGCTCCCGGCACCACCTTGGCCGATGTCGACCGGGTGTGTTCGTACCCGCATGCCATTGCCCAGTGCCGTGGATGGCTGTCCGAACACCTCCCGAACGCTGAAGTCCAGGCCTCCAACTCCACGGCCGATGCGGCGCGCCTGCTGGCCGCCACACCCGACGGCCACACCGCGGCCATTGCCCCAGGTCGGGCCGCCGAGGCCTACGGGCTTGAGGTGCTGGCCGCCGACATCGAGGACCATCCGGAGAACCAGACACGGTTCGTACTCGTAGCCCCCGACGGCATCCCGCCTCCCACCGGTCACGACAAGACCTCGTTGGTCGTCTTCCAGCGGGCCGACCGACCGGGATCGCTGCTGGGGATTCTTCAGGAGTTCGCCGCCCGTTCGATCAACCTGACTCGCCTGGAGTCGCGCCCCACCAAGCGAGGGCTCGGTGACTACTGCTTTTTGATGGACCTTGAAGGTCATGTGGCAGACGAGTTGGTGGCCGACTGCCTCCGAAATCTGCAGATGAAGCACGGAGAGGTCAAGTTCCTCGGGTCGTACCCGGCGGCGGGCACCAATGGAGCGCAGGTCCGGGCCGAGGCCACCGTGGCCTCCCGCTCGGCTGACGACTGGTTGACCGACCTACGGGGTCGCATCC
>DPMC01000075.1 GCA_003541675.1 Acidimicrobiaceae bacterium
GTGGTGGCCATGGCTGGTTCGGGGGCTAGTGGCGTGGCGACCTGGTCGGGCGACCTGATGGCCTTCGTGACCATGGTCCTGTTTGCCGCCTACTACGTGGCCTCCAAGCAGGCCCGGGCCGAGATGGATTCCATCACGTATCAGCTGTCGCTTACCGTGGTGGCCACGGTGGTTCTCCTGCCCATCGCGCTGGTGGTCGAGGGTGGCGTGGCTCTGCCGTCGGACGGAGACTGGTGGATGGTGGCCGCCATGGCCGTCATTCCCGGGACCGGTCACTTACTCACCAACTTCGCTCACGGCCACGTGACGCTGACCCAGATGAGCCTGATCAGCTTGTTGTTCACCGCGGTGGCTCCGCTCTACGCGTGGTGGTTGATCGGTGAACGCATCGTTGGTCAGCAGGGGGTGGGGATGGCCGTGGTTCTGATCGCCCTGTCCTTCGTGGTGACCCGGCCCGTCGAAGTGGTGGCCCGAACCGGCGACTGATCAGCCGACTGGCGGCTCGACCGGTTGCCGGAGTCGGCGTCAGCAGCCGCGGATGAACCGCAGCATCCAGGCAGCCACGTCAATCCGGTGGAGCGGATCGTCCAGCGTCGACAGGGCGTCGTCGAGGAAAGCCTCAGGATAGGTTTCGGTGTAGCGGCCCCGGTAAAGCACGTCGGCGTAGTGGGGGTCGAACTCGGGGTGGGCCTGGACGCCCAGCATGTGGTCGCCGACGGCCAGCGCGGCCACCGGACAGTGGTCCGCGGTGGCCACGACACGGCCACCGGTGGGCAGGTCCAAAACCTGGTCGTGGTGGCAGTAGAAGATGCCCACCTCGTCGTGACCCGGTGTCATCCAAGATTCCCGTCGGGTGATTTGGGCGGGCCGGTTGCCGATTCCCCATGTGTCGACTCGTTCGACCCGTCCACCGAGGGCCTGGGCAATGGCCTGATGGCCGAAGCACACCCCGAGCGTGGGGGCCCGGGCGGCATCCAGATCACGCACCAGGTCCAGTAGTGATCGGATCCACGGTTCGTCCTCGTAGACACCGCGGGCTGATCCGGTGATCAGCCAGGCGTCGTAATCGTCGAGAGCCGAAGGGAAGGTTCCGAGATACACCGGCACGTCGACGAACTCGAGGGACCCGGGGGACTCGAGGGACTCGATGGTCCCGTCAGCGGTCGCGAAGAGGTCCGTGAACAGTTGTTGGTAGCCCCCGTACTCCGGGCGCAGGTCCGTGAAGATGTCGTCACACCGCAGTAGCCCGATCCGCATTCGGTAAACGGTAACGGAGCGGTCCGTGATGGCCGGCACTGGGTTGGCCGGGCCGGTGGTTGCTGGTGAGACTGGGCCGATGCGACGAGGCCTGGTGTTGATCGTGTGCGCCCAGGTCATGTGGGGCCTGTCGCCGGCCTTCTGGCGTCTCGGCATCGAGATCCCGGCCATGGACATGCTCGGACATCGGGTGCTGTGGACTTTCGTCACGGTGCTGGTCATTCACCTCGTCCGCCGGTCCCTGCGTTCGGTGCATACCGCGGCCCGTGAACTCCGGACGCGGGCCCTGGAGGCACTGGCGGGGGTCCTTATCGGTTCGAACTGGTTGGTATGGGTATGGGCGGTCACCAACGGCCGGGTGCTCGAGGGCAGCCTCGGCTACTTCATCACCCCGCTGGTCAGCGTGGTCCTCGGCGTTGTCGTGGTCGGCGAACGCCTTCGACGGGCCCAGTGGGCAGCCGTAGCCCTCGGGGCGGCCAGTGTCATCTGGTTGACCATCGACATGGGTGGCCTGCCCTGGGTGTCGCTCTTCCTGGCGGCCACGTTCGGCATCTATGGCCTCATGAAGAAGACGGTGAACCGACCGCCGCTGGACATGCTGACCATCGAGTTGATGGTGATCCTGCCGCTGGTCCTGGTGTTCCTCGGGACCCGGTTGATCAACGGGCAGGACGCGCTGGTTTCGGCGTCGGGCACCGAGTACATAGTCCTGCTGGGCAGCGGCCTGTTCACTGCAGTGCCGTTGCTGTGCTTTGCCGGGGCGGTGCAGCGGGTGCCGCTGTCGGTGATCGGCGTCATCCAGTACCTGGCGCCGTCCACCCACTTCCTGCTCGGCGTGGTGGCCTACGACGAGCCGTTCGGCGGGGGACGCCTGATCGGTTTCGTCCTCGTGTGGACGGGACTCGCCGTGTTCACCCTCGATGGGCTCCGGTCTGTCCGGTCCAGTGGACGGGTGACCGGTTGGCGGCCCCTCGGGCAACGGGGTCAGGTTGGCTGAGACCTGAGCCGGTTTAGGTGTCTCCGGTTCAGGTAGTGGCGCTGATCGACGCCAGGACCTCGGAGGCGAACAGCGGGGCCTCGTTCTCGAGGTGGCGGCGGTTTAAGGACCGGGCGGCCACCACGGTGGCGCCATGGCTCTCCAGCACATCGGACAACTTGGTCGCTGCGTTGCCCGGGTTGACGGCATGCGTCATGAACGCTGCCACCCGCATGTCCCACAGCTTCGGGATCTGGCGTACCTTGCCCACGTCGCCGGGGCGATGGCCGAACAGGATCAGGCCGTCGACCCATGTGCCGACGAAGACCAGGTCGGCCTCGGCCAGTTCCTTGTAGTCGATGTTGGTGACCGGGCGCACGGCGACAGTGGCGCCGGCTGATGCGGCAGCCCCGCCGATGAGTTCGGCGGCCCGGCGGGTGTTACCGGTCCGGCTCTGGTGAATGACGACGATGTTCAAGCGTTCAGTGTGCCTCATGGGAACGAGCCGTCCTACACTCGCCGCCGATTGGGCACCTTGTGGTCAGCCTGGTCGGGGGGGAATCAATATGGATCAGGAGCACGTATGAGTCGGGAAACGGGCCGTCTGGCAGGGAAGGTGGCCTGCATCACCGGTGCCGGTTCGGGCCTGGGACGGGCCATGGCCCTGAGGTTCGCCGAGGAGGGCGCCACCATTGCTGCCCAGGATCTTCGCGAGGAGGCGGCCGACGAGACCGTCAAGTTGCTCGACGGTGATGGTCACCGGGCCTTCGGGGGCGATGTGTGCGACGAGGGCGACATGGTCTCGATGTTTGCCCAGATCCACGGGACCTGGGGTCGCCTCGACGTGCAGGTCAACAACGCTGGAGTGAGCCGCCTGCCCGGCGACGGCTTCGACGAGATGATGGCCGGACAGGGCTCCCAGATGTCGCTGATGGGTTACGAGGCGTTCTCCAAGATGATGGCCATCCACGCCGGGGGGACCTTCCTTGGTACCCGCGAGGCCGTCAAGTTGATGGGTGAGGGCGGGTCGGTTATCACGTTGTCGAGCATTGCCGGTCTAGCTGGTTGGGGTCCGGTGCACTACGCCGCGGCCAAGGGAGCGGTCCTGGGGTTCACCCGGGCAGCGTCTAGGGAACTGGGGGCCATGGGCATCCGTATCAACGCGATCGCTCCCGGAGTGATCGACACCCCGATGACCGCCGACGTCGATGAGGCCATGCTGGCCCCGATGGTGATGATGACACCACTGCGACGGCAGGGAACGGCCGAGGAGGT
>DPMC01000044.1 GCA_003541675.1 Acidimicrobiaceae bacterium
CATACGGACCTGATGGGTGAGGTTGAGGCCCACCATGGTCAGCGGAGCACCGGACCGGAAGACCTCATCGGCCGCCTCAGGGTCGGCGTATACGTTGAACTCGGCGGCCGCCGTCACATTGCCGACGCTTAGGGCGGCCCCTCCCATCAAGGTGATGGAAGCCACCCGCTCAACCATGCCTGGATCGGCCCGGAGGGCCAGAGCCACGTTGGTCAGAGGGCCGATGGGCACCAGATGTAGACCTTCTTCGGCACGGGTCGTCTCGACCAGCCAACCGACAGCGTCATCGGAGTCGGCACCCCTGGTCGGCTCGGGGAGCACGAGGCTCCCGAGGCCCGTCGCCCCGTGGACCTCGTGGGCGAACTCCTGGGCACCGACCAGCGGTCCTCCAGCGCCTGTATGGACTTCAACGTCGAGGCCCAGCAGTTCACGCATCCGACAGGCGTTAGCTGTGGTGTATTCCAACTCGACGTTGCCGGCCACCGTGGTGATGCCCACCAGGTCGGCCCAGCGGGCCGCGGCGATGATGGCCATGGCGTCGTCCACTCCGGGGTCACAGTCCAAGATGATGCGAGGCCGTTTACCCGGTGAGAACGCCTCAGAAGCCGGATTCGTCGAGGTTGCGTTGTCTGGGAACTGTTTCGGCATGGCCGGAGTGTGCCCCGTCAGGAGGTGGGTTTGTTGGATCAGGCGCCCATCGAACGGGCCACCTCGGCGGCCGTGGGCATCGACGGCTGGGCACCCGGGCGCGTCGCCGCGATGGATCCGGCATGAACCGCTTCGTGGACGGCCTCGACGACGGTCACTCCGCGGGCCAGCGCCGCGGCGAGCGTTCCGCAGAACGAGTCACCGGCCCCGGTGGTGTCCACCGGGGTGATGGTTGGAGCGGGCACTTCTATCGCCTCGTCGATGGTGACGATCAGGGCGCCGTCAGCCCCGCGGGTTACCACAACGGTTTCGATGCCCAGGCCACGGGCCGCCACCGTGAGGTCGTCGACGTCATCGGACGGTTCGGATCCCGTCAGCTGGGCCAGCTCGATGAAGTTGGGGACCAGCACGTTCACCCGATCCACGAGTGCGACGGGGAGCGCCCCGGGGGTCGACGGGGCCGGCGCCGGGTTCAGCACCACGGTCCCGCCAGCGGCTAATGCAGCATCGGTCACGGTTTCCGCTGGAATCTCCAACTGGAGCAGAACCACCTCAGCGTCGGCCAGCACAGCCGACGCACCGTCGAGGTCCGATGAGCTCACGTGGGCATTAGCGCCCGGGCTCACCACGATGGCGTTGTCCCCGTCGGCGTCCACCCCGATCAGGGCGATCCCGCTGGGGGCTCCGGCATCGACCGTCAGATGGCTGGTGTCCACGCCTGACGCCTCGAGCGATGCCTTCAGAGTGGCGCCGGTGTCATCGGATCCCACGCGACCCAAAAAGGTCACCGCCGCTCCCTGTCGTGAGGCGGCCACCGCCTGATTGGCTCCCTTGCCTCCCGGAACGAGGGCGTGGTCGCCGCCCATCACCGTCTCGCCGGTCATCGGGTGGTGGGGGACCGGTACGACGATGTCGAGGTTGACTGAACCGACCACGACGACACGGGGGGAAGACATGTCTGAGAGCATGGCATCCCCACCGGGTCGAACCCTGCCTGACGGAACGCTGGGTCAGGCCGTGCCGGGGAAGCGGCGAACCAGTGTCGACGAGGTGCCCGCCCGGTCGAGGAACTGGGCCACGTCACGTCCCACGATCTCAGCCGACGAGGGCGTGGTGTAGAAGTTGTTCCGCCAGTCCTCCTCGGTGGCCACCAGGATCTCCGAGATCGCGTCGCAGCCGGCTGCGTTCTGAAGAGCGACGTGCTTGCGAACCACGTTCTGGCGATAGGCGCCAAACCCATGGTGGGTGCGGGCCACCTCGGCATGGGAGCGGTAATGCTCTACGAACGAGTCAGCGCTCAGGTCGCTCCGTCGGGCCACCAGGGACACCATCAGAAGGGCGTCCGGCGAGAGCGCGGCGTCGCCGCGCTCTCCGAGACTGGCGCCCCACACGCGGTGGCGATCCACCTCGAGCACGCCCAGGAGATGCTCGGGGGCCAGGAAGTGAGCCTCGCCGGTGATCCAGATCAGCGCCGTCCAGATCGGCTCGGTCACCGGCATGGACCGAGCTCCCAGTAGGTGGAGCCGACCCTGATCAACCAGGTCCACCGCGAGGACGCCGGGTCGGGACGCCAGCGCCTCAGCATCGGGCGCCGGATCATCCGTCATCAGGCAACGCACATTGTCCATCGGCCCAGCATCCCCTTGTGGGTCAACGGCTGCCACACTCAGGTCATGCTCCATATTGACGATGCCGACCGAGTCCGTCTCCTCCGGATTGACCGACCCGAAGCCCTCAACGCCCTCGACGAGGTCCACTACGACGCACTGGCCGACGCCCTCGATGATGCCCGGACGTCGGCCGAGGTGGCGGTGGTGGTCCTCACCGGCACCGGCCGAGCCTTTTGCGCCGGGACCGACCTCGGTGATATGGAGCGCCGCAAGGACCCGGACTCGGGATTCGTGCCGGGTCGACATGGCTTCGCCGGATTCATGGATCGACTGTCCACCTTCCCTAAGCCAGTCGTGGTGGCCGTCAACGGGTTGGGCATCGGGATCGGTGCCACAGTGATCGGCCACGCCGACCTCGTCTTCATGTCCAGCGAGGCCCGATTGCAGTGTCCGTTCACCGCTCTGGGGGTGGTGCCCGAAGCCGCGTCCAGCTACCTGTTTCCCCGGCTCCTGAATCGTCAGGACGCCACGTGGGTGCTCATGAGTTCGGAGTGGATCGACGCGCAGGAATGCCTACGGATGGGGCTGGCGTGGCGGCTGTGTGCCCCCGAGGCTCTCATGGACGAGGCGATGAGCTACGCCCGGCGTCTGGCGGCCAAGCCGGTGGCGTCACTGGTCGCGTCCAAGCAACTATTGACCGCACCGCTGGCCGAGGCCATTGCCGAAGCCCGCATACGCGAGGACCAGCAGTTTGCTGAACTGATGGGTGGCCCGGCCAATGCCGAGGCGCTCCGGGCGTTTGCCGAAAAGCGGCCGCCGGACTTCACCGGGATGTAGAGACCGGCCTAGGAGACGGGTCCGTTGGCCACTTCATGGAGGCGCTTGAACGCGCCGGCCAAGACCTTGTGGGCCACGGTTGGGCTCTGGTCAGGCAGGCTGGAGAACTCGCGGCGGTTCAGGATCTCAACGACCATGTCGGCCTCGGCGATCACCTTTGTCGTCGGACTCGTCGAACAGCGATTCCAGGTGAGACCTACTTGACGGCGACCGGTGCGACTGGGCTCCCCACGGCGTCCACGAAGGGCTCCGGAGTGGCGCTGAGGAGGAACTCGTACACACCGTCGGCGGCACAGTCGGCCGAGAGGGTCTCAAGGTCCCAGTTCTGACCCTGGGTCAACCCCATATCGACCAGTTGAAGCAGGTGCACGGCCAACGAGTCGGCCTCTGACGGGTACACCTCGAAGGCCAGGGTGTCATTGGCAACCGCAGCGACGTCGTGATCGTGCATCCACGCCACGCTGGACAGCCCCATCCCCGCATTGGAGCCGTCCTGGCTGGGGCCGAGGCAGTAGGCCATCCCACCGGACTCGTGGTAGATGGCCATCCTTCCTGTCCGGACTAGGACGATGTCGCCCGACCGCACCTCCACGCCACCTAGCGCTGCCGCTTCGTCCAGGTCGTCGGCGGTAATGGCGTACGGACAATCCAGGACGTCGACGCCCTTGGACCGGGCCACGTCCAGCAACACGCCACGGGAGACGACGCTCTGGAGGTGGTGGATCCCGCAACGCGAGGCTCCGGTCTCGGTGATGGTTGCCGCATCGAAGCCGTTGTACATCAGGCCCGAGTAGGACACGTGGCCGAGACCGTCCCAGTGGGTTCCGGCCTGCAGGCCCATCGTGACGTGGTCGTCGCTGGTGTGGAACGCGTCGGGGCCGGCCTCTGGATCCAGGGCCTCGTTCACGGCATGCATGGTGCGGGTTGGGTTGTCGCGACCCGGGACGAACCCGGCCTGAATGCCCTCGTGTTCGAGGGGGACAGCCAAGGGAATGGTGCGTCCGTGTCGGACACCGTCCGCCGCCGCAGCCACCACCTCGGCTGTTATCAGGTTCAGGGTGCCGATCTGGTCGTCGTCACCCCAGCGCCCCCAATTGCGGACACGGGTGGATAGCGCCTGAAACTCGTCGGACATTGGCATATGGGGCTCCTGCTTTCCTCAGTATCTGGTGTTTTCAGTAGCCGGCTTCGACGTCGACCACGTCGACGAGAGGTTGTCCGGCCAACCAGCGTTCGAGATTGTCGGCGAAGGCGGCGTGGAGCCGCTCAATGGCTCCAGGGTCCGCCCACGACACGTGAGGGCTGAGCCGCACCTGAGGGTGGTCGTAGAGCCAGTGGCCCGCGGGTAGTGGCTCGGGGTCACAGACGTCGAGCGAGGCCAGCCCGAGGTGGCCGGCGTCCAGCGACCGTCTAAGCGCATCCTGGTCGACGATGCGGCCCCGGGCGATGTTGACCAGGTGAGCCCCCGGTTTCATGGCGGCCAGCAGGTCGGCATCGACCATTCCCTCGGTGGCCGGCGTGAGCGGAGCGCCCACCACCACGTGGTCGGCGTCGGCCACCGCGGCCCGCACGTCGGTCGAGAACACCATTCCGTCAGGCACGCCTGGCACGGGGCCGGGGTCACCGGATCGGGTCACGGCCATCATCTGGCATCCGAAGGGAGTGAGTCGCCGGGCGACGGCCCGGTTTATGGATCCAAAGCCGATGAAGGCCACCGTTGCGCCGTCCAGTGTGCCTAGGTCGGCCAGCACCCAGTGGCGGGGCGGCTCGGAGACCCATCGGTCGGGGAGCTGCTTGACCGCCGTCAACAGCATGGCCACTACCCATTCGGCGATGGGGACGGCGTTGACCCCTCGGGCACAGGTCAGCGTGCGATCGCCCAACTGGTCGAAGGGGAAGTGGTCGACACCCTGGCCAAGCGCATGGACCCAGGTGACTCCTCGTTCCAGTACCTCTTTAAGGTTGCCGGTGCGGGCCGCCTGGGTGATGCAGGCCCCGCCCGACACCCCGTCGGGCACCGCACCGTCGGTGGGGATCGGGATGAAGTCCACGGTTGGGAACCGCTCCCGGATCGCGTCGGAGGGAAAGTGCTCGCCCCACAGGTGGACGAGGACCGGGGTCCGGTCAGGGGAGTCCATGGCCGGGAGTCTGGCACGGTGTCGCGAGCGCCTTCCGACCGGCCAGACTCTCGCCATGGCTGCAGGGCCAGCGTAGGAAAGGCGACGCCAGTAGGTACTGGAGATGGCGACCCGCCTGGCCGAAGAGGCAGAGGTGGCGTTGGCCCCGCTCTACAACTAGTTCACCGGCAAGAACCTCCTAATCCTCGCCGTGAAGGACGGTCGACCATCTCGAGGGACGCTGTGCTACGACGCCTTCACTGTCGAACTGCTACAGAACTACCCTGCCCTTCCTTCCAATCCGCGATCTCGTCGACCTGTTCGTCGATGAGCTCGACCGGGGGGCGGTGGCGATGGCAGCCAGGAGCCCCTCGGGGTCGGCCGTGCCGAT
>DPMC01000229.1 GCA_003541675.1 Acidimicrobiaceae bacterium
TCGATCACCGCCCGTTGGAGACGGGTCCGATGAGCCCCTAGATGGGCGGCCGTCACCTCGATCTCCTCGCGAACACCGTCCCGCTGGTGTTCCAGTTCGGCGATCTCTGCCAGCATTCGGCTACGCGCCTCCTCTGCAGCCCCGCGGATCTCGATCTCGGCTGCCTCGCAGAGATCCGAGGCGTCCAGGCGGGCATCTGCGACGATGCGTGCCGCTTCGGCGGTCGCCGTGGCGACCTCGGCCTCGGCCGTGGCACGTGCAGTCCGTGCCGCATCGAGCTCCTCCTCCAACTGGCGCTCAGCCAGCGTGGCCCGCTCCTCGGCCCGTCGCTCCGTGAGGTGCAACTCCTCAATGGCGCGCCGAGCCCGATCCAGAAGGGCATCGACCTCCGATGGGTCGTAGCCGCGCATCTTCGTCGAGAACTGGGCGTCATCCAGTTCGTGCACGAGACCAGCTGCCCGATCTACGCCCATGCCACGAGAATTGCCGCGGGAATCCATCACTGAATGTTACCGCCGTGCCTCTGCTCGCTCGGGGCAGGTCAGCAGCCCAGCAGGCCCATCAGGATCGAGAGGCCAAAGAAGGCCACAATGGGTGACAGGTCAAGCGCCATATGGCCCATGCGGACCGCCGGCAGGATCCGCCGGAGTGGTAGCAGCACCGGATCAGTGACGGTGTAGAGCACGCCGACCACGGTGGCCATCGGGCCGTCCCGGGAGACGGGAAACCAACTCATTAGAACGCGGACCACCAGCACGAGCAGGTAGAGCTGGAGAAGCGTGCAGAGCATGGAGGCCGTCAATCTCCGAGATGGCGGCGGTCCTCGTCGGACACCTCCACATCGGACGGGGTGAGCAGGTACACCTGGTGGGTGATGCGTTCCATCTGCCCCCCGCCGCCGTAACAGACACCGCTGGCGAAGTCGATGATCCGCCTCGACAACTCGGCATCCTGGCCTTGGAGGTTGACGATCACCGGCTGCTTTCCCTTGAAGCGGTCCGCCATCTCCTGGACGTCGTTAAACGAGGTTGGAGTCACGGTGCACGGCTTGGCCGTGGTCGCCGGCTGGAGGGATCGCACGGTGCCCGTCGATTCGGCCGGGAGGGTCCGCACGGTATTGGATGTCTGGGTGCGGGTGTGTAGTGGGCTGACCTTGCCGCCGGTCTCGGCGGCCACCCGAGCCTCGGCGAACTCGATGGACGACAATGGTCCACGTAGGATCGGCTCGTCGCTCAGGTCCTCGTAGGCCTCATCGGGGCCGAGTCCCAGCCACAGCATCAACTTCTTCATCGAACACCGATGGTATCGGCACACCCGGTCCGCTCCCGGCACCCCGGCCCCCGGCTCACAGACCAGCTCGCCACCCGAGTAGCTAGCCAACTGGTGAGCAGAATCAGCCGGGCCGATCGCCGAACAGCGCACGGCCGATGCGGACCATTGTCGAACCGTGTTCGATGGCCGATTCCAGGTCATCCGACATTCCCATGGATCGCTCAACCAGACCAAGATTGTCGGCAAGCCGTGCCACCACTCGGAAGGCCGTTCCAGTGGCCTCGGCATCTCCGATCACCCCGACGGTCATTAGGCCCGCTACCTCCAACCCACCGTCGACCGCCCTCGACACCAGACCCTCGACGTCGGACGGTGGGCAGCCTCCCTTGCCCGGCGTGTCGGCTGGATCAACTTGCACGAGGATCCGGGCACCGGGCGTCCGACGAGCCAACTCGTCGACCAAGTCGACGCGGTCGACGGTCTGCCAGAGAGAGACAATCCCGGCCAGGCGACGAACCTTGTTTCGCTGGACCCCGCCGATCATGTGCCATCGGGCCGACGGCACGGTCCCCTCGACCTCAGCTTCCCTTTGGGCCTCGAGCTCTAGGTGCTTACCCAGCAGTTCCTGGGCGTAGTTCTCGCCGACCTCGGTCCGGCCGGTGGCCAAGACCGCACGCACTGCGTCGGCCCCGAAGGCCTTGGTGACCGGGAGCAACGAGGTTCGGCCTCCGCTGAGTTCCCGGAGGCGGTCTTCGAGGAGACCGAGGCGCGAGGCCAGTTCATCTGGCGATGAAAACCGGTCGGTGCCGTGTTCCAACGTTCAGCCCTCCTCGGTCCAGGCCACCATGGCCTGACGACGGGCGGTTGCCGTGGCCCGGTACGACCAGTACCGGTCATCGCACGAAGTGCAGGCCCCGTCGTGGGTCACAGGGATGCCGGCCCCAACCAGTATCCCCGACAGGGCCGCCGAGAGGTCCAGAGCCGGCCGACCGGCCGTCGTCGTGGAGCGGATCGACGATCCAAACAGGATCGCAAGGTCATCCAAATCAGCGTCGCCGAACTCGTAGCAGCAGGCCCCTATATGCGGCCCGACCACCGCCGCGACCGGCGTGATGTCGTCCAGCCCCTTCATGGCCTCGACGGTTCGCTCGACGATCCCAGCCCTGAGGCCTCGCCAACCGACATGGGCCACGCCCACGCAACGGCCACCCAGCAGGGCCACCGGCGCGCAGTCGGCGACCCGGATGGCCAGCGCCGCGTCGACCACCGCGGTGACCGCCGCGTCGGCCCGGGTCCCGGAGTAGGCGCCGGCAGCATCCACCACGACCACGCCGTCACCGTGCACCTGGTCCAGCAACGTCCAGGGTCGTGTCCACCCTTTCGCTTCGGTAAAGGCGTCACCCGGACCGCCGATGGTGACGTCGCCGGCAGCGGCGTCACCATCGGTGATCTCGGACATGACGACCCGGGCGGTCCGACCCGACGGGAGACTCCGTCGGATCAGTTCCCTGGCCATCGGCCCCTACCTGAGAAAGCTCGGAACGTCGAGGTCGTCG
>DPMC01000242.1:0-13527 GCA_003541675.1 Acidimicrobiaceae bacterium
CCGAAGCCCTGGACGAAACCGATGAGGAGGGGCACCAGCCAGCGCCCCACTCCCTTGGCCCCGCCGGGCACCTTGTCGGTGTCGGCGTCAACGAGGCGGATCCGCAGACGACGCTTGCCCGGCGTGAGACCAGTAATGCCCTGCCGGTAGCCGAACAGCCAACCACCCCAAACGACCACGGCAGCCGCCAATCCCAGGCCGACGATGACCATGAGAACCGAGGCCGCAGTGAAGTCAAAGTCGTCCCGGTTTTCATCCCACGCCACGACGAATCCGATGGTGGTCAGGACCATCGGAGCGATCAAGGCTGCGAAGAAGATCAGTGCATCAATAATGGCGGCCTTGCCGCGGGTCCACCAGGCAGCGGCCTCGAGGGTGGGTTCGGTTGGATACACGGCATCGGTCATAACCCAAGGCTATTGGTCCAGGGTGGGGACCGGTAAGGGCCACCGACCCGGCACCTGTCGTACGGTGCGGCCATGACCACCCACGGAGCCGACAGGTTCACCACAGCCCAGGTCGAGGCCTTCGCCGCCGATGGGGTGGTCCACGTGCCGGGTGCCGTGGACACCGACCTGATCGACGAGGTCCTCGCCCTGGCCGACCGCGAGCTGGCACATCCCGGTCCGTGGGTGACCGACACGGCCGACGACCCGGTCCCCGGTCGGCTTTTCACGTCGCGCTACCTGTGGCGTGACGAACCGGTGGTGAATCGATTTGCCTTCGAGTCGGGGGTAGCCGAGTTGGCCGCTACCTGCATGGGGTCGTCATCGGCTCGCCTCTACTTCGACCATCTGCTGGTCAAGGAACCGAGGACCGAGTCGCCCACCCCATGGCACCAGGACATCCCATACTGGCCGTTCCTCGGTCAGTCGATCTGCTCGGTGTGGGTGGCCTGTTCGGCGTCCACTGTCGCGGAGAGTTCACTGGAGTTCGTTCGGGGTTCGCACCGCTGGGAGAAGTACTTCGCCCCCGAGTCGTTTGACGGGACCGCCGGATGGACCGATGACTTCGACGGCGAGCCAATGCCCGACATCGAGTCCGACCGGGACGGATACGACATCGTGGGCTTCGACGTGGAGCCGGGTGACGCCATCGTGTTCTCATCGTGGATCGTCCACGGTTCACCCGGTAACGCCGGAGCCGGTCGGCGGGTCGCGTTGTCCACCCGGTGGCTAGGTGACGACGCCGTCTGGCACCCGCACCCGGGGTGCGATCCGACGGTCACCCAGGCCGACACCACCTCGGTCCCCGGCGAGTACCCCGCCGACGATGACCGCTTCCCGCTGGGCTGGTCTAAATCAGCCTGAGGCTGGCCCGCGCCATGGTGTTCCACCCGGCGGATCTACCGGTACCGGCATCCCGATACCGACAGCTACTCGATGCGCATGCCGGAGATGGCCCGGCTGATCACCAGCTGTTGGATCTGCTCCGTGCCCTCGAAGATGTCATGAATCTTCGCATCCCGATGCCACCGCTCCACCGGGTACTCCCGGGTGTAGCCGTACCCGCCGAGGATCTGGATAGCCCGCTCGGTCACCCACGTCGCCGTCCGGGCCGCCTTCAACTTCGCCATCGAACCTTCAGCGTTCTTGAACGAACCGTTTTTGCCCAACCACGCGGCCCGCCACACCAGCAGCCGGCTGGCATCAATCTCGGTGGCCATGTCAGCCAGCATGAAGGCGATCCCCTGGTTCGCGATGATCGGCCGACCGAACGCGTGGCGCTCCTTGGCGTATTCCAGCGAGTACTCGTAAGCAGCCCGGGCGACACCGAGCGCCTGAGCACCCACCGCCGGACGGGTCGCCTCAAATGTCTGCATGGCTGCCTGGGCGTTGCCCTTCTCGCCACGACGCACCCGAGCCAGGCGCTCGTCGAGCTTCTCCTTGCCACCCAACAGGCACCGGCCAGGCACCCGCACGTCGTCGAGCACCACCTCGGCGGTGTGGCTGGCCTTGATCCCGTGCTTCTTGTACTTCTGGCCCTGACTGAGGCCCGCCGTCCCGGGCGGCACGATGAACGAGGCGTGCCCCTTCGATCCGAGCTCCGGGTCGACCACGCCGACCACCACGTGGATGTCGGCGATCCCGCCATTGGTGATCCACGCCTTGGTGCCGTTCAGCACCCACTCATCGGTCCCCTCGTCGTAGACGGCCCGACTGCGGTAGCCGCCGACGTCTGATCCGGCATCCGGCTCGCTGGCGCAAAACGCCCCGAGACGCACATCATCCGGGGTCCCGTAGCACTGCGGTACCCATTCCATGACCTGTTCCTGCGTGCCCGATGCGGCAATTCCCGCAGCGGCCAAGCCGGAACCCATGATGGCCATGCCGATACCGGCATCGCCCCAGAAGAGTTCCTCGATGGCCACCGGCATGGTCAGGCCGGTCTTGTCGCCGATCATTCCCTGGGCCAGAAAGTCCCAGCCGTACAGGCCGATCTTCGCCGCCTCCTGCACGATGGGCCACGGGAACTCTTCGCGCTCGTCCCACTCCTCGGCGTTCGGTCGGACCACGTCCACGCAGAACTGGTGGATCCAGTCGCGCAACTGCTCCTGCTCGTCAGTCAGGGTGAGGCTGAACTCGTTCAAGGTGTTGCTCCCGATGTCAGTGGCTCCACGGCCGGATGGCTAGCGGGCGGACGCCAGCAGGTTACCCATTGGTAACTTGTAGCGCCAGTACAGACCTCAAACCTGATCTTCGGCAACCGGCACCTGAGATACGGGAACGAGGGCGATGGACACCATGGCCAGTGCGGCGGCCACCAGGTACGGCGCCCCCACCCCTATCTGATCCATCAGCACCCCAGCCAGCAGCGGGCCGATGATTCGACCCAGCGCCCCCGCCCCCTGTTGCAGGCCTAGGGCCGTCCCGCGAGCACCATTACCCACCGTCTCGACCGTGGCGTTGGACAGCGTCGGGCCGAAGACCCCTTGGCCCACCACCAGCAGCACGAGAGCCACGGCCAGCCCGGCCCACCCACCGCCGAACGAGAGCACCGCCATTCCGGTGGCCACCGACACCAACGCGGCACGCAGCGCCGGACGGCTCCCCATCCGGGCGTTGACTGGTCCAACCACACGGGTCTGGACCAGGACCATCAGCACGCCGATCGTCGCAAACAACCCATACACCGTCGGATCACCAACCGCTTCGAAGCGTCGTTCCACCAGCAGGGCGAACGTCGCCTCGAACCCTGCGAACCCGATCATCGAGACCAGCGACAACAGAGCGAGGCGACGAACCGCCAGCCCGGCTGACCCCCAGAGGGCTATCCGATTGGCAGTCAGCGCCGGTGACGACGTACCGGAAGCAACCGGTCGACCGCCGGGAAGGCGCACCAACGCCATCATCGCATTGGCTCCAGCCAAGGCAGCCGCCACGAAGAACGGGAGCTCCCGACTGCCCAGTGCGGCAATTGATCCGATAAGCGGCCCGGCCACGAACCCCACACCGAACGCCGCAGCGAGCAGTCCCAGCAGCCTCGGGCGGTCTTCAGGTTCGGCCAAATCGGCCACCGCCGCCTGGCCTACCGCGTACGACGACCCCGAGAATCCGTCCAAGATCCGGCCGGCGAACAACACCCACAACGCCCCGGCTAGCCCGGTCACCAAGCTCCCCAGACAGGACCCGACCAGCGCAGCCACCAGCACGGTCCGCCTGCCGATCCGGTCTGACAATCGACCCCAGAGCGGAGCGGCCACCATCTGGGCTGCCGAGAACACGGCCACCAACGCCGCAGCGGTGGCCGGTGACGCGCCGAAATCCTCGGCGTACAACGGTAGAACCGGCAGCAGGATGCCGAATCCGACCATGTCCATGGCCACCGTGGCCCACACCACACCGAATCCCCGAGGAGCCTTCGGGCGCGACCCGCTGCCCGGAGAATGGCCATCATCGTGACGCTTCACGGCGGGCACGCTAGCGGCGGCCCGAACTCTCGCCAGTAGCCTCAGGCCGTCATGAGCCACCCCGACTCCTCGGCCGACGCGCCCGCCCCCACCATCCCCGACCGCCCCGGACTCGAGGGCCTCGAGGACCTATGGGACGCCATCTGGGAAGAGCGGGGTACCTATCACTTCGACCGCACGAAGGTCCGCGCCGACGTCTTCTCCATCGACACGCCGCCACCCACGGTCAGCGGATCACTCCACGTCGGACACGTCTTCTCCTACACGCACACCGACACCATTGCCCGCTACCAACGGATGGCCGGCCGCGAGGTTTTCTACCCGATGGGATGGGATGACAACGGCCTGCCGACCGAGCGTCGGGTCCAGAACTACTTCGGAGTCCGTTGCGAACCCGCGCTGCCGTACGACCCCAACTTCGCCGCCCCCGACGATGCCGGCGACCCCAAGGCCATCAAGAAGCGCGGCGACATCGACATCAGTCGCCGCAACTTCATCGAGCTCTGCCACGTCCTCACCGCCGAAGACGAGCAGGCCTTCGAGGCCCTGTTTCGCCGTCTCGGCCTGTCCGTCGACTGGACCCAGCACTACGCCACCATCGACGAACGCTGCCAACGGGTCTCCCAACGGGCCTTCCTACGCAATCTGGCTCGCGGCGAGGCGTACCAGATCGAGGCGCCGTCGCTTTGGGACGTCACCCACCGCACCGCGGTCGCCCAGGCTGAACTCGAGGACCGCGAACGTCCCGGCGCCTACCACCGGCTCGCCTTCCACCTGCCAACCGGCACCACCAACCACGACGGCAGTGGGGACCTCCACATCGCCACCACCCGCCCCGAGCTGTTGGCCGCCTGCGTGGCCCTGGTGGCCCACCCCGACGACGAGCGCTACCAGCCGCTGTTCGACACCACAGCCACCACGCCGGTGTTCGGCGTCGAGGTGCCGATCATGGCCCATGAGCTGGCCGACCCCGACAAGGGCACCGGCATCGCCATGATCTGTACGTTCGGCGACACCACCGACGTCACCTGGTGGCGCGAGCTCGACCTTGACGTCCGGGCCATCATCAACCGTGCCGGCCGGGTGAACCCCGAACCGCCGCCGGGCATCGAGACCGACGCCGGACTGGCCGCCTACGCCCGCCTGGCCGGCAAGACGGTCTTCTCCGCTCAGGCCGAGATGGTCGAACTCCTCTGTGAGACCGGCGATCTGATCGGCGAGCCCGAACCCATCACCCACCCGGTCAAGTTCTTCGAGAAGGGCGACAAGCCGCTCGAGATCGTCACCAGCCGCCAGTGGTACATCCGCAACGGCGGCCGCGACGTCGACCTGCGGGCCGAGCTCGTGGCCCGGGGCGACCAGATGCAGTGGCACCCCGCCTACATGCAGACCCGCTACACAAACTGGATCGACGGCCTGAACGGCGACTGGCTGGTCAGCCGCCAACGCTTCTTCGGCGTGCCCCTGCCGCTCTGGTACCAACTGGACGCCGACGGCGAGCCCGTCCACGACACCCCCATCACCCCTGACGAAGCCGACCTCCCCATTGATCCCTCATCGGACGCCGCCCCCGGTTACGACGAATCCCAGCGCGGCCAACCCAATGGCTTCATCGGCGACAGCGACGTGATGGACACATGGGCCACCTCATCGCTGACCCCCCAGATCGCCTGCGGCTGGGAAGAGGACGACGACCTCTACGCCCGCACCTACCCCATGGACCTCCGCCCCCAGGCCCATGACATAATCCGGACGTGGCTGTTCTCGACGGCCGTGCGATCCCACTTCGAGGCCGACACCGCCCCGTGGGGCCACTGCGCCTTGTCGGGATGGATTCTCGACCCGGACCGCAAGAAGATGTCCAAGTCCAAGGGCAACGTCGTGACCCCGGTTGACCTGCTCGACCAGCACGGGTCGGACGCCGTTCGCTACTGGGCCGCCAAGGGCCGACCCGGTACCGACACGGCCTTCGACGACGACCAGATGAAGATCGGTCGACGGCTGGCCATCAAGGTGCTCAACGCCAGCCGGTTCGCGCTGGGCTTCGGTGCCGATGGCGACACGCCGCTGGCCATCGACCCGGCAGCCATCACCCATCCCCTCGACCGGGCCATGCTCCTGCGACTGGCCGACTTGGTCGACGAGGCCACCCGAGCCTTCGACGGGTTCGACTACGCCCGGGCACTCGAGCGCACCGAAACGTGGTTCTGGACATTCACCGACGACCACGTCGAGTTGGTCAAGAACCGGGCCTACGAGGGCGACGAAGCAGGCGCTGAATCGGCCCGCCATGCCCTACGTCTCGCCCTGTCGACACTGCTTCGCCTGTTCGCCCCGTTCCTCCCCTTCGTGACCGAGGAGGTCTGGTCGTGGTGGCAGGGCGGTTCCATCCACCGCCAGTCTTGGCCGTCGGCCGATGAACTGCGGTCCGCCGCCGAGGGCACCGGCGACGGTGCCGATACCAATCCCGTGGACCCAGCGATTGCCGAAGTGGCCGCTGCCGCGTTGGTCGAGATCCGCCGCCACAAGACGACCGAGAAACGCTCGCTGGCCACCCCGGTCATCGCCTGCACGCTGACCGACACACCGGAACGACTCGCCTTGCTGCGTCCCGCCCTTGGAGACGTCGCCGCGGCCGCCCGGGCCACCGACATCCACCTGTCTGAAGGCGACACCCTGTCGGTCCACGTCGAGCTGGCGCCAACCGAGCCCAGACCGGAAGCCGCCGAACCCTCAGCCGACTAGGGCACCATCCGGATCCTCAGGCAGGATCGGTCCATGGCCGACACCACTTCCCCACCCGACTTCCGCACCATCGCCGTCACCTGCGACGGCCGACGGGGCACCCTCACGTTGAACCGGCCCGACCGGCTCAACGCGCTCTCCAACGAACTGATGGCCGAAGTGGCCGACGCCGCGGCGTGGTTCGACCACCAGTCCGACCTGCGGGTAGTGGTGGTGCGCGGCGAGGGTCGAGCGTTCAGCGCGGGATTCGACCTCACGGTGTTCGGCGACGACGGACCGTCGCCGGCCGGAGGACGAGTCCCATCCGACACCGGGCGCCTCATGGCCGACGCCCTGGAGCGAACCTCACCGGTACTTATCGCCGCCATGCACGGCCACGTGGTGGGCGGGGGTCTCGTCATCGGCGCGGCATGCGATCTGCGTATTGCCACAGCCGACGTGTCGTTCTCCATTCCCGAGGTCGACCTGGGCATCCCGTTGGCCTGGGGCGGCATTCCCCGCCTGGTACGCGAGATCGGCCCGGCCCTCACCAAGGAACTGGTTATGACATGCCGTCCCTTCAGCGCCGCAGAGGCCATGGCCGCTGGGTTCCTGAACCGGGTCGTGCCCGCCGACGAACTTGACGCGGCGGTCGAAGAACTTGCGGAGGCTGTGGCCAGTCGACCCCGCGGCGCGGTGTTGGCTACCAAGCGGCACGTCAACGCGGTCACCGACCAGATGGTGGGCACCGGCCGTTCGTGGTCCGATGCCGACGGTCTTACCGCCGCACTGCGCGACCCTGAGGGCCGCGCGTCACGCGAGTCCTACATGGAGCGCCTCCAGGCTAAGAAGCGGAAGTAGGTATCAACCATGCCTATCGCCGACCGCCTGTTCATTAACGCCACCTTCCACACCCTCGATTCGACATCGCCTGATGGATCGCCTGCCCAGGCACTGGCCTCTTGGCGGGGTCGCATCATCGCCGTAGGCAGCCGTGCCGACGCCGAACCGCTAATAGGACCGAAAACCGAGGTAGTCGACCTCGACGGAGCCACTGTGCTGCCCGGGTTCATCGAGACGCACATGCACCCCATTGCCGCCGGGGTGACGATGACCGCTCCTCAGATCGGCTATCCGGACTGCCGGAACATTGATGACGTGGTGGCCGCCCTCGCCGAACGGGCCGCAATCACTCCGTCCGGTGAGGCCATCCAGGCCTGGGGATACGACGACTCGCTCATGGTCGACGACCGACACCTCTCGCGTGACGACCTGAACCGGGCCAGCACCGACCACCCCATCCTCATCAGGCACATCTCGGGACACCTCTCGTACGCCAACGACCGCACCCTCGAGATGGCCGGCATCACCGACGACGTCAAGGATCCGGTGGGCGGCGTCTTCCAGCGGGAGGCATCAGGTCGGCCCAACGGCTGCATGGAGGAAACGGCCGGATTCGCCGTCGCGGCGACCTTCCCCCAGAGCACCTTGTCCGACATGGCCGCCGGTGCCCGTGCCATCTCCGACCACTGCCTGTCGGTCGGAACCACAACCATGACCGATGCTGCGGTCGGATCCCCGGACATGTATGCCGCCTACCAGCAGGGCATCGAGGACGGCTCGATCCGAGTCAGAACCCGGGTGTTTCCCATCTGGGGGACCGCCGGCGACCTACCGTTCCGCACCGGCATCGGCGATGAGCGGCTGTCCATTGGCGCCATGAAGTTCATCTCCGACGGTTCGATTCAGGGGTACACCGCGTGCCTCTGCAAGGGATACCACGACCGGCCCGACGTGAACGGCTACGAGGTCATCCCGGCCGCCGAGCTCATCGAACTGGTCACCGACGCCCATGCCAAGGGTTGGCAGGTAGCCGTCCACGCCAATGGCGACGCGGCGATCGACAACACATTGGATGCCATCGAGGCGGCACTCGACGCCCATCCCCGAGACGACCACCGCCACCGGATCGAGCACTGCCAGACGGCTCGCGAAGACCAACTGGAACGCATGGCCCGTCTCGGAGTACTGGCTTCCGTGTTCGCCAACCACATCTGGTACTGGGGTGACCGTCATCGTGACCGGTTCCTTGGTCCGGAGCGGGGGTCCCGCATCGATCCGCTGGCCAGCTTCACAGCCCACGGCATTGTGCACGCCCTGCACTGTGACATGCCGGTCACACCGCTCGACCCGCTATTCACCATCTGGACGGCCGTGAACCGGGTCACTCGAGATGGCGAGTTGCTCGGCCCCGATCAACGGGCCCGGGTCACCGATGCGGTGGCCGGGTACACGTCGGCCGCGGCCTTCGTGAACATGGAGGAGTACGACAAGGGGACCCTCGAGGTGGGAAAGTTGGCCGACCTGGTGGTGCTAGACGCCGACCCGTTCGAGGTCGATCCGATGTCCATCAGGGACATCTCGGTGCAGGCCACCGTGGTCGGTGGCGTGGTTGAGTACCGGGCCTGACGAGAAGCCCTCACTCCTAGAAGCCCTGTCACACTCCGCCGTCGTGATGGGTCCATGGATGCGACGGCCACCCTCTCCACCTCCGGCCCCACCGCGGTTCAACCGCTCGGGCGTTTATCCGTTCCGCACGTACACGCCTCGCCGATTTCGCCGCCGACAACCTGACGGCCGGCGACCTCGTACTGCACTGTTCTACCCGCCACCTGGTTCACGAAAGGTGGGCCCACGAGGACGAACTGCTAGCCAGTCGGGCTCCCTAGCAACGGTCGAGGATGGCCCGGTAGAGCGACTCATGGGAGACGTCGGTGTAGACGTTGCCGGTCACCGGGTGGGCACTGAACTTGGCCACCACCAGGTCCTTCTCGGGGTGGCAAAACACTCGCTGTCCGTGGACACCCATAGGCATGAACGCGCCCATGGGCTGCTGGAGGTTCCAACAGTGCCGATGGAAGGTCCAACCCTCGCGGGTTGGGTATCCGCCTCCGCTCCCTGGATACGGCGTGCCGCCGGCCGCTATGTCGTTGGCTACCGCCGCCGGGATCGCCTGGCGCTCGTCGACGCCCTCTCCCACCCGGCCCGACCGGGCAAGCATCCGGCCGAACCGCGCTAGATCGCGCAGAGTGCACGACATGCCGCCCGACGTGACGGCGACCCCACGGCCATCGAGGACCACCGAGGCATCCCCCTCGGCCCCCATCGGCTTCCAGATCTCCTCGGATACGCCGTCCACCCACCGTCGACCGGTGGCTCGGGCTGTTACCCACGACAGCACGTCGGTGGTCACCGACTTGTAGAGGAACGATTCCCCTGGCAGTTGGTCCCGCTCGGTGAACCCCATGATCGCCTCGTGGATCCCGCACGGACCGTCCCAGTTGCCAGGCACCGGCGTGAATGCCATGGCCACCGCGTACCGCATGATGTCCGACTTATTGTCGCTGTAGTCCTCGACGAACCGGATCCCGTCGGTCATGTCCAACGCCTGTTGCACGGTCACCGGCGCGTAGGCCGTGTCGGCCAACTCGGGCACGTGCACGGTCAGCAAGTCGTCCATTGCCATGGCACCCGACTCGACGGCCGCCATAGCCAGCACTCCGGTCACCGTCTTGGTCATCGAAAACATGATGTGGCGGGTCGAACGATCCATACCGTTGAAGTACCGCTCGGCCACCACTCGGCCCCGGTGCAGCACCAAGAACCCGTTGGTGCACGTTTGGTGGAGCATCTCGTCGAGCGTCCAGTTGTCGCCGTCGCCGTCATCCATGGCCAACTCATCGAGGTCGACAAGGCCTACTTCATCGTCAGCTTCGTTCTCAGCGCCTTCCTGACCACTGGAGGTGTGTGCATCCGGCAGCAGGTCTCCGGCCGGGCCACCGGCAGCGATCCGGGCCGATGCCCGTAGCTCGTCCATGTGGGTGAACGACCAGCGGGTGTTGGGCCACGCCGTCCAGTTCCCGTGATGGACTCGCTTGTCCTCGGGCACTGGCGAACCGGCCATCAGTCCGGCCTCGGAAGCTGTCACCGGTTCGGGCAGGACATCCAACGCGGTCGGTTGTGGCCGTCCGGTCTCGGGACATATCAATGTCACAACGAGTTGCGGAGTCAGCATGGTTTGGTCCTGTTCTCCTGGAAGGATTGATCGGCTCCTTCAGCTCTGGTGGCCAGCCCGGCATCGAGCACCGCTGTGAGATCGAGGGAGGTGAGCACTCCGGGGGTGGTGATGGCCACCAGCACACCCGCCGCTGATTCTGGTACCGACGCCATAACCGGTTCGATCGTCACCCTGCCTGCCGCCAGATGGATGGCTGTCGTGGTCCCGTCCAGGGCCTCGACCACCGCCTTGGCCCGCAGCAGTGCCGGGCCCAACTGATTAACCAGTGAAGCCAGCGAAGCAGCCAGACGGTCAACGTCCACCGGGCCGGATGCCCGCCACATGGCGGTCTCCACCGGCAGGTCCAACGCCGGACCGACCGCCAAAGAATCGCCATCCCCATGGTTGCCGTCCTCCCCGGTGCTATCGGTGCTCCCGACGGACGATGCGCCTAGGGCTGGACTTCCCAGGACCGATTGGACCCAGCGGTCCGCGCCGTCCGGGTTCGCCCCTTCCGGCGAATCGGCGATCACGATGGGCACGTCCGGTGCGAGTTCGGTGCACCAGGCCACGGCGCCGAGCCCCCCGTCGGGGACCAGGTCGGCCTTCGTCACCACGAGCAGGTCGGCTGCCCGAATCTGGCGTAGCACCAGCGGGCCACATGCCGGATCAGCGGCTCGGATCACCACGTCGGTGGCGTCCACGGCTACCACGATCCCATCAGGCCGGATCCTCCGGCGATCTCCGTAGGCGGCCACCCGATCCGGTTCGGCCACACCGCTGGCCTCGACGACCAGGCGGTCCAGTTGCCGGTTCGACGACTGACCAGCCAGAACCAGATCCCGCAAGGTCACGGCCAGCGAGTCGCCGATCGAGCAGCAGATGCAACCGTTCGTGAGCTCCACGGTGTCACCGTCACGGGCTGCGATCAGTCCGACGTCCAGATTCACTTCGCCTATGTCGTTGACCACCACAGCAATGCGTTCGCCATTGGTAGCCCGTAGTAACCGGTTCACGAGCGTCGTCTTGCCGGCTCCCAGCCACCCCCCCAACACGACCATCGGAACCCGGGGACCGGGGCCACCAGGCACAGACGGATCCGAGGACGCCATCGTCACGTCTGATGCACCAATCACCGGACCACCGAGGTCACGAGATGTCGCTCGGGCATCAGATCAGCGGGGCAGCGGGTAGACCCGCCCGGACAGCATGGTGGCCTCGATGCCGATGTCGGGCCACGCCAGCGGATCCAACTCGAAGGGATCCTCAGCCAACACCGTCACGTCAGCCAACTTCCCCGAGACCAGCGAACCGATCTCTCCATCTAGGAACAGTTGCCACGCCGCCTCGATAGTCACCGCGGCCATGGCGTCGTAGGGGCTGAGGCACTCCTCCGGACAGAACTCCACACCGGACGCCGACCTCCGGGTAGCCATGACTGACGCGGCCAACAGGGGCTCCAGCGGCCCCATCGGCAGGTCTGAATGCAGAGACACGCTCATGCCGTAGCGGCGAGCCGAACCCACGCGGGTCATCTGCGAGGCCCGCTCGGTGCCCAGTCCCTCAGCCGCGAACTGGTCGCCGAAGAACCGCAGGTAGTAGCCGTTGGCCTGAATGGCGCATCCCAGCGCCGCAGCCCGCCGCATCTGTGCCTGGGTCGATACGCCAACGTGATGCAACACCGTCCGATGGTCGAAGCGAGGCGCCTCTGCCAGCAACTCGGCTATCGCGTCCAGCGTGGCGTCCATCCCCCGGTCACCGTTGACGTGGATGTTCACCTGTGACCCAGCGTTCCAGAAGGATCGGATGTGCTGCACGATGCGATCCGGTTCGGCCATCCACGCCCCCTCGTGTCCGTCGATGTAGCCGGGCTCACCCAACTGCATGAGTTGGGCGATGAACGCCCCATCGGCGAAGAACTTGGTGGCGTCCAGAAAGCGGATCCGTTCGGTTCCCTGGGCCCGCATCTCGGCCATGCGATCGGCCGCCTCGGCGCCGTACTCCCTATTGAAGGCGGCCACCTGGGGGATCAGGTACTGCCGGAACGGCACGTGGTCGCCCTCGTGCACACGGGCCAGGACCTCCAGTTCACGCTCCGGCAGGGCCATCCCTCCGAAACCGACGTCGGCAATGGTCGTCACCCCGCCCCGGTGGACCAATTGGCCCACCTCCTCCATCATTGCCTCATACCGTCCCTCGCCGATCAGCACTTCACGCAGCGTCCGCAGCGCCCACGCCATGCCGGACTCCCACATGCGCCCGGTCTCCAGGTCGATGTTCGGGTCCCAGGCCGCGCCCTCCGCGGCATCCACCAGCTCCAGTGCCGGCCCGTTACACCACACCTCGTGGAACGAACGGCCCCACACCACGATGGGGCGGATGGCCGACACGGCATCCAGATCGGCCCGGTTCAACTCACCGTGGAACTGACGATGCCATCCGTAGGTGATGAACGGCTGGTCAGACGAGTAGCGGGCCTCCAACTCGGCCAGCCGGTCTAAGTAGGCATCACGGCCCAGAGTGGCCGGCACGTCGCGCCCTCGGAGGTCCCACGACTCCGGGGTGATCCACTCGGTGGCCAAGAGCAGGGCCATCAGCGGCGGATGCACGTGCGGGTCAATCAGCCCGGGCACCAGAATCGAATCGGTGAACTGATTGTCGATCACGTGCTCGTGGGCGTCCAACCACGGACGGAGCGACTCCATCGTCCCCACCTCGACTATCCGGTCGCCCCGGACAGCCAGCGCTGTGGCCTCGGGCAGCGACGGATCCATGGTGTGGATCCGTCGCGCCGGATACACCGTGATGCTCACGGATTGCGCTCCTCAGCGCCCGC
>DPMC01000242.1:13883-14372 GCA_003541675.1 Acidimicrobiaceae bacterium
TTGCTGCTCGGGGCCCAGGCCGACGGCAGCTAGGGCGAGACGCTGGAAGTCGACCACGGTCGCATCGTCAATCTCCTGGCCCTCGAGAACCGCCCGGAAGTAGAGCGGGCCAAGGAAGAACTGCTCCATTCGCTCGAGACCCCCGCCGGCGGAAATCTCGCCCCGGTCGATAGCCCGCTTCAGAATCCCACGCACCGTGTTCCAACTGGACCGGCGGTAGGTGTTCAGGACTTCATCGATCTCGCTGTCATGGGCCGCCAGCTCCACAAGGCTGGCCGATACCTGCCGGAACCCGGGACTGTTGTAGGTCCGCTGCCGGTCCGCGTACCACTGGGCTATCTCGGAGCGGAGGTCGCCCATATCGTCGACTTCGGCACGCCGGCCCCACTGCTTCATAAGGGCCAGGAAGATGGACTTCTTGTCCGGCCAACGTCGATAGATGGAGCTCTTAGACACCCGGGCTGTCGAGGCCAACCGGTCGGTGGTGAA
>DPMC01000120.1:0-586 GCA_003541675.1 Acidimicrobiaceae bacterium
ACCGGGTCTTCAGCGGTCCAGACGGTCGGCGCGGTGGTCGACGGGGTGGGTGAACTGGCGCTCTTCCAGAGGACGGCCCAATGGGTGCTCCCGCAGGACAATCCGGCCTACACCGAGGAGGAGAAGGCAGGTTTCCGGGCCGACCCTGACTCACAGCGCCAACTCCACGACGAGATCTCCGAACTATTCGCTGACGGGTTCGCCAACGCTGTGGTTGACGCCGACTCCCCGGTTCTCGCCCATATCGCCGAACTCTGCCGTGACCACCTCGACACGGTGGTCGATGTCGACCTGCGGACCCGGCTGACCCCGGACCATCGGGCGGCCTGCAAGCGACTCGTCATCTCTGGAGACTTCTACGAAGCCATCCAGCGACCCCACGTCCGTCTCGTTGACGCCAACATCGACCAGATCGAGGCGGGAGGCATTCGCACCACTGACGGCGTGCTCCACGAACTAGACGTGCTGGTGCTGGCCACCGGCTTTCGAGTGGACCGCTTCATGCGACCCATGGAGGTGGTGGGACCCATCGGCGACCGCCTATCTGAAGCATGGGCCGAACGGCCCACGGCCTACCTTTCAATCG
>DPMC01000120.1:978-3391 GCA_003541675.1 Acidimicrobiaceae bacterium
CTCATCGAGGTGGCTGAACTGCAGATGGATTACGCACTCCAACTCGTCGACCGGATTGCCGACGGCACATGCCGCCTGATCTCACCGTCAACTGACGCCACCGAGGCCCACGAGGCGGCCCGGACGGCGGCAGCCGGAAAGACGGTGTGGGCCACCGGGTGCAACAGCTGGTACCTGGACGACCGGGGGGTGCCCATGGCCTGGCCGTGGTCGTTCCGTGAGTTCCGGGCTCAGATGGCTGCCCCCGACATGGATTCCTACGTCCTGACCGACTGAACCACGGGGAACGATCGACCTTCGGGATGAGCGTGCGATTGGCAATGGGGCTGCCCGGCGTCAGACTCTCCGCTGTGGAAGCCAACCACTTTCTCTCCAGCTACTACCCGGATACCTCCTACGGGGGTAAGCGTCTGTTCAACGACATGGTTGAGCAGGCCGTAACTGCCGAGCGCCTCGGTTACCGGGGAGTCACGCTGCCCGAGCACCACCTCATCAACGTGCTACTCATGCCGGCGCCGTTGCAGATGGCGGTCAAGCTTGCATGCGAAACCGAACACCTCGAACTGGTCACCTCGGTAGCCGTCCTCCCGCTACACGACATGCGAATATTCGCCGGCGAAGTCGTCCAGGCCGACATCCTCACCGACGGCCGACTGGTACTCGGCGTGGGTCGTGGTGCCTTCGCCTACGAGATGGCCCGCCTCGGTACCCCAATCGTCGAATCCAAGGCCAAGTTCGACGAAAGCCTCGATGTCCTCATCGCCCTACTCACCGAGGAGGAGGTCTCATGGGACGGCGAGTACTACCGGTTCGAACCGATGACCGTGATGCCCCGTCCCATGACTCAACCCATGCCGAAGCTGATGGTGGCGGTGATGAATCCAACAGGGATCGCCGCCTGCACGAAACGAGGGTTCGACATCCAGACCACCCCGCTGGCAGGCCGGCCCGAGTTGTTCGAGGCCCAGATCGCCGCCCATAAGGAGGCCAAGGCCGAGATGGGCGACGCTGGACGCCACCTCCGAATCATGATGTCAAGGGTCGTGTACTGCACCGGGTCCGAGGCTGAGACCCGACGGATGGTCCAGATGGCCCACGACTACTACAGCCGGTTCGACAACGTGTTCAGCGGGCCGGGCATCGTTAATCACGGTGACGTGGCACAGCTTCCCCGCGACCAGAGCATCGAAGAGCTCGAGGAGAACCTGGTCATCTGCCAAACCGACGAGATGATCGACCGACTGGCCCTGTACGCCGCGGCGGGCATCGACGAATTGATCCTGAGTTCCAACCTCGGCCAACGCCAGGGCGAGCACCTCGAGGCCATGGAACGCTTCGCCAGCGCCGTCCTCCCCCATCTGCAACGGATCGCCGCTGCTGCCTGAGGCAGAATCCGTCAGATCCAGCCACCAGATCACGCCCCATTCAGGAGGAAGCCCATGCCCATCATCCGAGTCGAAATGTTCCCCGGTCGCACCATCGACCAGAAACGTGACTTGGCCCGCGAGCTCACTGACGGTTTCGTCCGGGCGTGCGGCGGAGCTGGCGAGAAGCTCCACGTTGTCATCACCGAGGTGGAGCGCGAGAACTGGGGCGTCGGCGGCGAGCTGATGTCTGACAAGTAAGTCGGCCAACCGGCAAGGAGAGCTACACCATGGGCGCCATCGAGGTCTCCTACACCGTCTCCGGTAACGGGCCGCCGCTCTACATGGTCCACGGGATCGGCAGCCGTCGAGAAACGTGGGATGGCCTGCTCCCCGAGCTCGAAGAGCACTTCACCTGCGTGCGATATGACTTGCGGGGCCACGGTGAGAGCCCGATCCCACCGGTGCCGTACACCCTCGACGATCTGGTCGATGATCTCGAAGCGTTGCGTCAGCGGTTGGGCCACGACCGGATCCACGTGATTGGCCATTCCCTCGGCGGGCAGGTCGGCCCGGCCTACGCGCTGGCCCATCCGGGCCACACGGCCAGCGTGGTCCTGCTATCGACGGCCGCTGGTCGCACCAAGGACGACAGCGCCAAAGTCGAGGGCGTGGTGGCCAAAATGCGAGCCGAGGGCGTCGAACCCGTCCTGGGAACGTTGCTGGACCGCTGGTATTCCGATGAGTTCATCGCGGCGAGACCCGATGCCATCGAACACCGGATCCAACAGGTGCTAGGTACCCCAGAGGATGTCTTCCTCAGCGTGTTCGATGTCTACGCCGGGGCCGAGATGGCACCGTGGCTGCACGAGGTGACGTGTCCGTGTCTGGTCATGACCGGCGAGTTCGACGGCGGCTGCAACCCGCGCCTGAACCGGTTCATCGCCGATGAACTGCCGGACGCCGAACTGGTGATCCTCGACGACCTGAAGCACTCGATCCTGATCGAGGCGCCCGACCGGGTACTCGGCCCCGTGAGGAACTTTCTT
>DPMC01000247.1:0-7435 GCA_003541675.1 Acidimicrobiaceae bacterium
CCGCCTGACGTCCAGACCTTCTGACCGGTGATGATCCACTCGTCACCATCGCGGATGGCTTTGCACTGCAGGCCGGCAAGGTCCGATCCGGCGCCCGGCTCAGAGAACAGCTGACACCAGGCATCGGTCCCCTCAAGGATGGGCGGCACCCAGCGATCGATCTGTTCAGGGGTGCCGTGTACACCAATGGTCGGTGCAGCCAGCATCAGGCCCAACCCCATTGGCGGACCAACCACATTGGCCTCCGCCAGTCCGGTCGACACCGCCGCGGCGAGGTCCCGGCCGTAGCCACGGCCACCAGCCTCGGGGGGCAAGGCCGGCGACGTCCACCGGGCGCCAGCCAGACGGGCCCACCACTCCTCGACAGTCAGGTCAGGATCCCAGTTCTCTGAAAGCCAGGCATCAAGTTCGGCGCGGACCTCGTCAGGAGTCCCGGTCGCCGCCACGGAGGTAACGGTGTCGGTCATGGATCGAGTCTGACACGGGCCCGCCAACCGCTTCCTACCCGGCCGGACTAGCGCCGTTTGGCTACCGTCGCCTCCGATGGGAGGCGGTAGGATCTGCCTTCGACCCGAACGGCCCGACAGCCGGAGAGGAGACGGCCGGTGCGCTGGTCATCCCTTTTCATTCCCACCCTGCGCGACGCCCCGGCCGAGGCCGAGGCGGTGAGCCATCGCCTGCTCGCCCGCGGCGGCTTCATGCGCCAACTCCAGTCCGGCCACTACTCAATGCTGCCACTGGGCTGGCGAGTCCACCAGAAGGTGGCCGCGGTCATTCGCCAAGAGATGGACGGCATCGGTGCCCAGGAGTTCCTACTGCCGGCCATGCACCCCGCCTCTGTCTGGCAGGCCTCGGGCCGTTGGGAGTCGATGGGCGACGAGATGTTCCGCCTGACGGACCGAAAGGGTGCCGATCTGGCCCTCGGCATGACGCATGAAGAAGTGTTCGCCACCATCTCCCAAGAGCTCAACTCCTACCGGGAACTACCGCAGCTCTGGTACCAGATCCAGTGGAAGTTCCGGGATGAACCCCGACCCAAGTCCGGGCTACTGCGGGTACGCGAGTTCGCCATGAAGGACTCGTACTCGTTCGACCTCGACGACGACGGCCTCAACCGATCCTTCGACCTCCATCACGACGCCTACCAGCGGATCTTCCGGCGCCTCGACCTAGATACCCGTCCGGTGGAGGCCTCGTCGGGCGCTATGGGCGGCAGCGCCTCGATCGAATTCATGGTCGAGTCCGACGCCGGCGAGGACGACGTGGCGATCTGTGATGGATGTGGATACGCCGCCAACGTGGAGCGGGCCACTGCGGCGCTCGAACCGGTGGAGAACCGCTCGTCCGGCGACGCACCGCAGAGCTTTCCGACTCCTGGCGTGCGGACCATCGCAGCACTCGCCGAACTCGACCATCCGGCGGTCCATCAGGTCAAGACGCTCGTCTACAAGGTCGATGGAGTGCTCACGTTGGTCCTGCTGCGGGGCGACCATCCGTTCCTGCAGCAGAAATTCACCGATGCCACCGGAGCCACCGAAGTGGTGCCTGCCGACGCAGACGAGATCAAGGAAGCCCTCGGTGCGTCACCGGGCAGCCTCGGCGCGGTCGGCGTGACCGAACTGCCCATCTATGCCGACGAGGCACTTCGTGGCCGGTCCGGTATGACCACCGGGGCCAACGTCGACGACCAGCACCTCGAAGGTGTCGACGTCGAACGCGACATCGCCGTCGACCACTGGCTAGACATTCGCTGCATCCTCGACGGCGAAGCTTGCACCACCTGCGGCAATGCCCTGCGGGTTGTCCGGTGCATCGAGGCCGGCCACATCTTCAAGCTGGGTCGCAAATACGCGGATGCGATGGGGGTCACCGTCCTGGACGTCGAAGGCGTCAACCGAGTGCCGACCATGGGGTCCTACGGCATTGGCGTGGGCCGGGCCATGGCCACCGTCGCCGAGACCCACCATGACGAACACGGCCTGATATGGCCCATGTCGATCGCCCCGTACGAGGTGGTCCTGACCGTGGTAAAGGTCGACCACGAGGAATCGATGGCCGTCGCCGAACGCCTCTACGGAGAACTCCAGGCCGCCGGCATCGACGTTCTACTCGACGACCGAGACGGGCGTCCGGGCGTGAAGTTCGCCGATGCCGAACTGGTCGGCATCCCACTGCGGATCACCATCGGGCCCCGCGGCCTGGACAACGGACAACTGGAATACACCAGCCGGGCCGACGGCGAGAAGGTCGACGTGCCCATCGACGAAGTGGTGGCCCGAGTGGTCGACGCTGTCGTCACCGGGCGGTCGGTGGGCCGCTAGCGTTGCCGCCACCTGCCCACTGAAACCAGCCACCTGAGACTCCCGGGAATCCCATGGCCAAAACCATTGATCGCACGCTGCCCATAAAGCGCTACAAGAAAGTCGTCGCAACCGTCGACCTTCCCGGCGTCCCCGAGGGCACAGCCGGCAAGGTCCGGGTGGCCAATGGCGTGACCTGGTATCGCTACTGGGTCGACTTTGATAACGGCGTTCGGCTCGGACAGGTCGGCCACCAACAGGTCTGCCTGGCCACCGACTGGGACGCATACCGGATCGACCGGGCCGAAGCAGAACGACGTGCCGCCGAGGCTCCAGAGGAATCCGCCGACGACGGCGAGGTCGACAGTGGCAGCGGAGCGGCCGGCAACCAGTTCGGTGTGCCCGAGCACCTGCTCGAACGAAGCAAGGCGGCCCGCGAGCGTCTCGGAGCCTGATCGGTCCAACCCCTCGAGCCAACTCATTCCCATCTCGTCCACCGTCTCACGGCGGTATCCTGAATGCTCCCCCCCAGCAGCCCCGGAGGCCCCCTCGATGTTCAAGCCCGGCGACAAGGTCGTCTATCCGCACCACGGTGCTGCGGTCATCGTCAAGAAGGAAAAGAAGAAGGCCTTCGGCGAGAACACCGAGTACCTGGTGCTCGAGATGGCCCACGGCGAACTGACGCTGTCGGTTCCGGTCGACAAGGCCGAAGACGTCGGCATGCGCTGGCCGATCGACAAGGACGACGTGGAGGACCTGTTCGAGGTGCTCCAGAAGCGGGACATCCGCGAGCCGGCCAACTGGTCGCGACGGTTTAAGAACCATCAGGAAAAGCTCAAGAGCGGTGACGTCTACCAGGTCGCCGAAGTGGTCCGAAACCTCGCCTTGCGCGACCAGGCAAAGGGCCTGTCGGCCGGTGAAAAGACCCTCTACACCAAGGCCCTCAGTGTGCTGGTGTCCGAACTGGCCTTCGCGTTGAACACGCCGGAAGAGAAGGCCATAGCCAAGGTCGAAGAAGCCCTCTCCTGAGCTAGCGCCCGGCCCACCAATGCCCGGGACCCCGACCGTTTTCCTGTCCTACACTTGCGGATAGGTAGTCGGGGACCAAGACGGAGGCATACCTGATGGGTGACGGGTCCGACCGGCGCATCGTCGTCGGCATCGAAGGTTCGGGGTACGCCCGCGAGGCGTTGATCTGGGCTATTGAAGAAGCCCACCATCGAGGCGCCATAGTAGAAGTGGTGACGTGCTTCTCCCCCACCTACGTACCCGCCGCCCCCGATCTGGGGTACGTCCCGCTGGATTCGTTCGACCTGGCGACCGAAGTCGACAAGATGCAGGGCGAGGTCATCGAATCCGCCCTTGAGGCCTCGAAATACGGAGATGAGGTTGAGATTCGGCGCACCCTGAAGAAGGGCCGGCCGGCCGACACCCTCATGGCCTCGGCCGAAGGTGCGTCCATGCTGGTGGTCGGCAACCGGGGACGAGGCGGATTCGCCGGACTCCGCCTGGGCTCGGTCAGCCAAGCCATCGCCCACCACAGTCCGTGTCCGCTAGTCATCGTCCGATCAGGCCTTGACACCGACTGACCGGGTTGCCCACTCAGTCGGGTGACTCAACCGGCCACTCAACCAGTTAGCGCGGCAAGCATTCGCGGCGCCCGGGCCTCAGCGAACACCTGCACCAGGTCGACAGGTGGGGCACCCGAATAGCGTCGCTTCTCCATCTCCTCTGATACCAGCCGAATCACCATGCCGCCAGACGCGCTGGTCCCGTCGCTTTTCAGCCACTAGCGAGATGCACGCAACAGGGTTGTACGCGAGAGTGGGTAGTTCACACCCACGACCCTCGAAGGGGGACTTGCATGATCGGCACCGAGGAGGACTTCGACGAGCAACCCGTCGACAAGATCGCGAAGGTTGCCGGACCAGTCGGAGGCCTCTGGATCGCATGGAACGACCACGGCATCTCGGGAGCGAGTTTCGCGAACACCACCACCTTCGCCCGGTTCCGTGAGGAGCACCATGACCGCACCGGCCGTGGAGCTGCACGCGCTGAGACCATGCCGGACGACTTGTTCGACGCCATCGAATACTCCTTAAGCACCGGCGACCGCAGCGACCTGACCTTCGACCTTCGTGGCGCCACGCCCTTCCAGATGTCGGTCTGGGAGGCCTGCTTGGCAATCCCGGCGGGAACCACCCACACCTATGCGGATCTGGCCCGGGCGATCCATCGCCCTAGGGCAGTCCGAGCCGTGGGAACAGCACTGGGCGCCAACCCCATCCCGGTTCTGATCCCGTGCCACCGAGTGCTCCGCACCGACGGCAGCCTCGGCGGCTACGCGTTCGGCCTGCCCATCAAGGAACGCCTGCTGGAGCGCGAGGCGGTGCGGGCCGCCGCCTGATCCGTCGGGGACCCTCCCGGTCGTCCAGACTTCGGGTCAAACGCACGACACGGAGGCCCCACCATGACCGAACTCGATCCCGCCGAAGGCGGAGTCACCACCGAGGTACGTGGTCGGATCCTGCTCATCGGGCTGGACCGACCAGCCAAGATGAACGGCTATACGCCACAGATGGCCCGTCAGTTGGTCGACGCCTTCGAGCGTCTCGACACTGACGACGACCTGTGGTGCGGGGTGCTGTTCGGCCACGGCGCCCACTTCACTGCAGGGCTGGACCTCCCGAAGTTCCACGGCGGCATGAAGGAAGGGCGACGATCGACCAGTGGCCGAATTGACCCGATGTCGCTCGGGCGACGATGCTGCAAACCGATCGTCACCGCGGTGCAGGGCGTGACGTTCACCCTGGGGATCGAACTGATGCTGGCCGGCGACATCGTTGTGGCCGCCGATGACTGCCGATTCTCCCAACTCGAACCGATGCGGGGCATCCATGCTGCGGGCGGTGCCACCATGCGCTTCGTCGACCGAGGCGGATGGGGTAACGCCATGTACCACCTGCTCACCTCTGACGAGTTCGACGCGGCCGAGGCCTACCGGATCGGTCTCGTCCAGGAGGTCGTAGCGACCGGCACCCAGTTGGACCGGGCCATCGAGATCGCCGAGGTGATCTGCACGAACGCCCCGTTGGCCATCCAGGCCACCAAGGCCTCGTCCGCCCGCTACGTCCGCGAGGGCGAAGAGGCGTGCATCGAGGCACTGGGGGTCACCCAGTCCGGGTTGGCAGCCACCGAGGATGCCGCCGAGGGTGTGGCGGCCTTCCGGGATCGTCGTAAGGGCCGGTTCACCGGCCGGTAAATCGTGCGGCCCACCCGCCTGGGACCAGAAGTCCCTCCCGGGCTGGGGCCCCTACGGCCAAGGAATTTCAGCCATGGCTTCCTTTAGTTCGTACTTCAGGATCTTCATGGTGGCGTTGCGGGGCAGCGGGCCGTCGTACACCACCAGTTGTTCAGGCACCTTCTGGCGCATGAGGCCGGCGTCGGCGCACGCCTCGGCCATTTGGTCGAGGGTCAGTGGTTCAGAGTCCTCCGCTGTCTCGACAACCGCACAGACCCGTTCACCACGCTCAGTGTCGGGAAGGCCGATGACGGCCACGGCACCGACGGCCGGGTGGGTGTAGAGGACGTCCTCGATCTCCTTGGCGGCGATGTTCTCACCCTTGCGGATGATCACGTCCTTCAATCGACCGGTGAGAGTGACGTGGCCGTCATCACGCATGACGGCTAGGTCGCCGCTGCGGAACCGGCCCAGATCGTCGAAGGCATCCGCGTTCAGAGAGGGGTCCCGGTAGCCCTTGAAGAGCTGTGGGCCCGAGATCCGGACCTCGCCCTCCTCTCCACGGTCGCATTCGCTTCCATCGGGTCGACAGATGGCTACTTGCGCGGCATGCACTGGATGACCTTCGGTGTGGGCGAGTTGGTCGTCAGAATCAGCGGGCGATCCCTGACAGATCATCGGGCTTTCGGTCATGCCGTAGCCGTGGGCCACCGGGATGCCCATCTCGGCCTGCACTTCGAAGAAAATCTCGGGAGGTTTGGGAGCTCCGCCTCCCGAGAGGAGGCGAAGTGTCGGGATGATCGGCTCGTCGGGCTGCTGGCGCTGGACCCCGAGGAACATCGTGTAGAAGACAGTGCTGCCACCAGCCATCGTCACTCTGTGGCGGCGGTAGGCGTCTACCACCGCACCTAGGTCGAACTTCTCGACAAGCACGGCCGGGAAGCCGCTGGCCAGGAGACAGACCAGGTAGTCGGGGCCACCAATGTGGGCGTACGGGAAGGCAATCGACCCGACGTCGGTGGGCTGCATGTCCAATGCCCGAGCTAGACCTACGCCTCCGGCCATGAGGCTGGCATCGGTATGCAGCACGCCTTTGGGATCCGAAGTGGTGCCTGACGTGTAATAGGTCCACCGGATGGGCGGCTCTCCGTCGGCCAGTGTCGCCGGGACCGGTGGGAGTTCAGCCGGGTCTCCTTCGGGCAGGGTGTCGTAGGTGTCCAGCACGGTCGGCGGCGAGTCGAGGTCAGCGGTAACCCGCTCGACCATGGCCCGGTAGTCGAAGCCATTCCACTCCCCCGGTGTGAGTACTACCTCGGCGGCTGTCTGACGGATGCAGAAGCCGACCTCGCGGTCCCGGTAGATGTGAATGATCGGGTTTTGGACGGCACCGAGGCGCGACAGGGCAAGGGACACCACGATGGTCTCGATACGGGTGGGCAGCACCCATGTCACGGGGGTGCCTTCGCCGATACCCATAGCGGCGAATCCGGCGGCCGTGCGTTCAGCCCACGCCCTGGCCTCGGCAAAGGTCACCGTTCGCTCCGGTGCCTCATCCCCGCCAGGGTCGATCAGGAATGCCCGATCCGGACTGTCGGCCACCCGCCGTTCGACCAGCTCCCAGAACGTCCGGGCGTCGTAGATCGGTTCACTCATGTTGCTCGGGGCCTCCGTGATCGTGGCGTCGTCCGATCAAGAGGATCGCGCACCAGTCCGGTGTCGTCACCTTCGGACAGCCCTGGTCGACCCCGAGGGCAACCGCAACCCACTCGTACACTGGCTGCCGATCCGGGATGTGGCGCAGCCAGGTAGCGCACCTGCTTTGGGAGCAGGGGGTCGGGAGTTCAAATCTCCCCATCCCGACCAGCAAATCGTTTGGTGACCTGCGGAAACGCAG
>DPMC01000247.1:7849-10857 GCA_003541675.1 Acidimicrobiaceae bacterium
TTGATTGTAGATCCGGTATCGAGGCCAGGTTTGGCGTGGGTGTACAGCCAGACCGCCGAGGCATTGCTGTCCGCTCTTCGACTCCCGAGAGCCTCAGAAGCCTGTGGAGTCCACAACCAGTTGCTCGTTGTCGAAGCGGCGGGATCGCAGAGCAGTGATATCTAAGACAGAGGTGGATCCCTCTCGGATCAAGTCAGCGACGATCTGGGCTACGACAGGTGCGTGCATGAGGCCGGTGCCCGAAAACCCTGCAGCGGTAACGAGGCCGGGCGTCGACTGCTCGAGGACTGGGAGATAGTCGACGGTTCCCGGGTAAAGGCCAGCCCACCCTCTCAGGACTGGAGAGTCAGGACGGCTGAGATGAAATGACTGGGATGCCTGTTCGCGGACGGCGGTTGACCATCGTTCAGACAAGGCTGGGTCATAGTCGTCGGGGTCGTCGGGGTCGTCATGGCCGAGGAAACCGCCAACGAGTGCTCGACCCGAGCCGTCAGGACGCATGTGCACCTGATGGTCAGTGTCGATGAGCCACGGGATGCCTTCGGGAACACGGGCTGTCTGTTCCAGGATCAGGAGTTCGTGGCGACGCGAGACAAACGGGATCTCAAGCCCGGCGAGTGCGGAGATCACCCCGGCGTGTGGCCCAGCAGCATTGACGACGGTTCCGCTGGTAAATGAACCTTCCGAAGTACGGACCCCTGTGACCTTGTCTCCGTCACGAAGGATCCCTTCGACCCGGGTGCGCAACTCAAGGTGAGCTCCGCCGGCTTGGATGGTTTGGGCGAATCCCTTGATCACTCGATGCTGGTCGAGGTAGCCGCCGGTTTTGCAGTAGTTGCCAGCCGTGAAATCCATGGAGTCCAGCGTTGGCCAGCGCTGGCTGATCTCTCCCTTGCTTAGGACGTCGCAGTGGACTCCCAGCGACTCGAGTAGGCCGGCTTGGGTTGTCAAACCTCCGGTGTCCTCCGTGGAGAGGAAGAGGTGGCCGGTTTCTTGGTAGTGGGGGTCGATGCCGAACTGTTCCTCGAAGTTGAGCCAAGTCGGCAGGCTGAGTTGGGTCAACCGGACGTTCATTTCGGATCCGTGGGCGAGGCGGATTCCTCCACCGGTTCTGGTCGATTGGCCTATCCCTGGTTCGGACTGTTCAACAATCCGAACGCTGTTTCCCGCAAGCAGGAGGGCGTGAGCGGCGGCAAGCCCGACGATGCCCGCCCCGATGACTATGACGTCACTTGTGTTCGTGTTGATCCCCGGAACACTAGGCAGGGAGATCAATGGTCTTGCCTGTGATGGTGGGGTCGTGGTCAACCCCCGCCCCCCCCCTGTGGGCGGGGGTTCAGAAGAAACGCCACCCACGATCCGACATCGAAAAATTAGGTGTGGTATAATTGGGGTCGTCGACATCATTTCGGCCGCCTTAGGGCGGTCTTTCTGCTTTTTCAGCCCAAAACGGTGTCCAATCCAACCGTATGCGGCACCGTCGACTTGTCTGAACTGCAGTTTTGCGGGTCTCGCCTACGATGACCGAGCAGCGGGCCGAAGGTCTGACGGAGAGAAGCGGCGAACATGAGCGACTTCAGAGAGAACGTCGAGAAACTGAATATCCGCGGGATCGTGATGTCGTCGGTGATGACGGCGTTCGGTCTGGTAGTTGCCCTGTCCTGGAAGGACGCCATCAACGGTCTGGTGGCCCGGATCCTCCCGAACTCCGATGGCGGTTCGCTGCTCAGCCTGTTCATCACGGCGGGTGCAGTGACCCTGCTCGTGGTCGTGCTGGCCTCCGTAGCCCTAAGAATAAACCGTCGGCTGGAGGGTCAGCTGGAGCGTTTGACCGACCAACTCGAGAAGGTGGGCGACCTCTTCGAGAGGGACTGACACTGGTTCAGGCCCCTGCTCAGCTAATCGATGTCAGTCGTGCCAGTCGAGGGCGGCACGCATCGTGGTTTCGAAATCCTCGAAGCTCATGGAGGTCTTGGTTGCGTCGATAAGTTCGGCGTCCCCGCCAACCAGCGTTCGAAATGGTGTCGAGGGGTCAGTGGCAGCACGAACAATGGAATCGGCGACGAGTTGGGGGTCGGCTGGGGTCCCGTCTCCGTCGAGGCTCGTCAACGAATCCCGAAATATGAGGGCCCGGTCCTCGTGAGGCGAACCCTCCCAGGCCGGGGGGAAGACAATGTTGTCGGAGAAGTTGGTCGGGAAACGCCCGGGTTCGATGAGATGGACCCGGATCCCAAGATGGGATACCTCAAAGTGGAGCGATTCAGTCAGGGCTTCGAGAGCGTGTTTCGATGCCGCGTAAGCGCCGCTGTAGGGCGGGGCCACCCGTCCGGCGATGCTGCTGACGTTTACGATTACTCCGCTTCCACGCTCGCTCCATGCTGGGAGAACCGCTCTCATGGTGCGTAGGGGACCCATGACGTTGGTCTCCAGTTGACGTTGCATGAGAACATCGTCAATCTGTTCTATCGCTCCCTGGACCTCGAAACCGGCGTTGTTGACCAGCACATCAATGTTTGCCGGGTCGGCGATAGCTGCTTCGACTGAGTCGGGATCGGTGACGTCGAGCTGACGGATCTCAATATCAAGACCTTCGCCCTCAGCAAGCCGTCGAAGGTCGTCACCTTTGGAGACGGTCCGCATGGTGGCCACCACCTGATGGCCCTGCCTGGCAAGGGTGAACACGGCCAACCTGCCGAAACCACTGTTACTGCCGGTGATAAGGATGGTCGCCATCCGGTGGAATATACGATCCTTCGCGCACAGTTCGCTGCACGTATCTGCACCTACCGGACCCCACACTGATCCACCTAGAGGCGCCCTTGTCTCGTAAGAAACAACGCTTGTGACGTATCGCCTGACGACGAGAGGTGTTCACCCCCGCTACTACCGGCCCACAAGGGTGGTCGCCTGCCTGGGGATTCTTTCGATGTGTGCCATCGAAGCCGCGTGCAGCAGCGACGCCCCAGACTCGCTGGTCTCGACAACGGTGTCGGTCACGACCGCGGCGC
>DPMC01000086.1:0-197 GCA_003541675.1 Acidimicrobiaceae bacterium
TGGAGGCCCAGCCAGGCTTCGAGCAGGGGCCGGCGTTCGGCCTCGTCCTCGATCTCGATGAGCAGGGCGCATCCCAGCTGGCCGGCGCCGCCGAGCATCCCGTTGTAGGTCTCGAGCTCCTCGTGGATGCTGGTCTCGCGCACGATCCGTTCGGCCCGCATGATCTCGTGGACCTGGTAGCGCATCGTGTCGTGGTT
>DPMC01000086.1:513-8024 GCA_003541675.1 Acidimicrobiaceae bacterium
GCATCGTGTCGTGGTTCTCGAACAGGAACGTGAGGTGTTCGCCGAGATGGATCCGGCGAACCGCCTTGACGGTCATCACCTCGGCGCGGACGGCATCCCGATTGTCGGCGTAGGTCTGCCAGTCGAGGATTTCGTCACGCCGGACATGGTGGGGGGCTGGGGCTGGGTAGTCCGTCATGGCGCGCCTGTCTCGTCGGCAACTGGTTCCGCGGGTGGAGCCACGGGCGTGGGGAATCCGTCCGGCTCATACGCCCGAGCCAGGATCGACATCGGGTGCATGGGTCGCTTTCCAGCGTGTTGGCTGAACTGGAGTGCGGCCAGCGGGCAGTCGGTGGCCCAGACCTCGGCATTCGGTGCAGCGAGCCCGTCGAAGGCCTTCTTTCCGATCCGGACCGAGGCTTCGAAACCCTCAACCTTCATGGCGTGCGTACCGTCGTGGCCGCAGCACTCCATGGTCGTGGACGGTTTCACACCCGGGATCTTTCGTAGCAGGTCCCGGCCCTTGAAGCCCACGGCCTGGGTTCGGAGGTGGCACGGGGCGTGGTAGGCGACGCTGCCCGGGGTCGAGGCGAACCGGTCGTCGAAACGGTCCTCGTCGCGGATCGACCACAGGAACTCCGCCGGGTCCGACACCGCGTCGGCCAGGCGTTGGGCCCGTTCCCGGTCCTCAGGGGCCACTAGTTCGGGGTACTCGCGGCGAAGCATCATCGAACATGTCGGATTGATGGCCACGACCTTCTTGCCTGCGTCGACGTGGGGCTCGAGTCGGTTGAGGTTCGTGGTGGCCCGTTCCCGAAGGGTGTCGAGATCGCCCGACTCCCAGGCAGGCATGCCACAGCAGGCCAGGCCCTTCTCACATGTCAGGTCCACGCCGTTGCGTTCCAGCACGGCAACTGTGTCGTGTCCGACCTCGGGTTCGTTGTGCTCCACGTAACAGGTCGGAAAGAGAACGGCTTCACCCTCGGTCGGATCGTCCTTGACGAGGCCGCGTCGAGTAGCCCAGGCGGTGAAGGTGGTGCGGGCGAAGCGGGGGAGGTCCTTGTCGCGGTGGACCCCCAGCACCTTCTCCAGGAAGATCCGGTGGATCCGACTGCGTGTGTTGGCCACGTTGGCCAGACCACCCGATGCACGGGCGAGGGCCGCCGTTCGGTCCGGATCACCCAGTACCCGATCCCGTAGGTCGAGCCCCTCGGCTCTGGCACGCTGGGCTTTGTAGCGATGGACCAACTTGGGGAAGTCCAACTGGAACTCGTGGCTGTCGCGCACCGTGTACGGGCACTGCACCTCGCAGAGCTTGCACTGGAAGCACTGATCCATGATTTGGGCCGTCTCGGCATCGGTGACGGCCCGGACGTTGCCGTCGTGACGGTCGTCTAGAAACGAGAACAGCGACGGAAACGAGTCGCAGTACTTGAAGCACATCCGGCATCCGTGGCAGATCTCGAACGTCCGATCGACCTCGCCCTGCAACGCATCAGCATCCCAGTACACGGGGTCGGAGGGGTCGTAGGTCAGCCCTGTAGTGGGGGCGTACGGAATGTGGTCGGCCACGGTCGTGCTTCCTGAGGGGGTTACGTCAAGTCGGTCCAGACCTGGTCAGACGCGACGCACCGGCCGTCCCGAGCGGAACGACCGGTGCGACACGTGCAGAATCTGGACAGTGGGGCTGGGCTCAGCTGACTCCGTCGAGCAGCGACTGGAAGCGGCCGGCGTGGGCCTTCTCGGCCTTGGCGAGGGTCTCGAACCAGTCGGCGATGTCGCCGTGGCCCTCTTCACGGGCCGTCTTGGCCATGCCGGGGTACATCTCGGTGTACTCGTGGGTCTCGCCGGCCACCGCTGCGGCCAGATTCTCCACGGTGTCACCGATGGGCAGGCCGGTGGCTGGATCGCCGACGGCCTTGATGTAGTCGAGGTGACCGTGGGCGTGTCCGGTCTCGCCTTCCGCGGTATCGCGGAAGTTGCCGGCGATGTCGGGGTACCCCTCGATGTCGGCCACCTTGGCGAAGTAGAGGTACCGGCGGTTGGCCTGAGACTCGCCGGCGAAGGCGGCCTTCAGATTCTCGAGCGTCTGGCTGCCGTCGAGGCTCACAATGGAACTCCTGATTCTCTGGTTGCTGGGGGATTCGTTCCCGGGGGAACGTGTGTCGACAATCTAGACCGACGCCATCCAGATCGGGGGCCCCAGAACGGGTTTCGGGCACCGGCGTCGAGCGAACAGCGCTGGGCTAGCAGCGGTGGGCGCTACCCCGGGTCGTAGCGGGGGACGTTCGGCCCGACGTGGGCCGTGAACAGGTCGAGTATCTCGCCGGGTTCGGCGTGACGGCCCGTCTCGGCTTTCGAGTAGAGGATGGTGTCGTCGACGACCACATCGAACACCCCGTTCTCACCGGTCACCAGGACCAGATCATCGACGACGTTCTGGTAGGTGGCCAGTAGGTCTCCAGCCGCGCTCACGGCGCGGGAGGAATAATCTCAAGGGACGCAGTAGGTGATTCGGATGCGGTGGCTCATGACTGGGACCCTAGGCGCAGATGCCGGAAGCGACCCGGGGCGCGGCCGGGGGCGCGGCAGTCGGCTCCCGCCACCAGCAGGGAACCGGGACACACCGTGATGGTGAGAGGAAGCCGGGCGAACGGTTCACCATCGGCCCGAACGGTCGGGTCAGCGGTGTCCGTCTCGAGGCGAACCTCGGAGGCCCGATAGATCGTGACATCGGAATGGTCGAGGTGGGCGCCCGTTCGGACCTTTGGGAACGCCCGCAGGAGGGCCAGGCGACCCACGTCACCCACCAGGCACACGTCCAGCAGGCCATCGTCGGGACGGGCATCGGGACAGATCCGCATCCCACCCCCGAACAGCCCGAGGTTGGCCACTACCACGACGGCTGCCCGATGATCGAGAACCACCCCATCATCAGGACCACCGGAAAAGGTGAGCCGGAACCTGCCCGGTTTCATTCCTGGAATAGCACCCAACGTGGCCAATGTGTAGCGCGAAGGGCCTCGTGGAAACCCCATAGCCTCAGCCCGGGCATTGACGAGTGCAGGAAAGCCGGCGATGCAGCTCGTCACGGCATAGAGCGGATCGGATTTCCTGGCATCCAGGCCGGAACGACAGGCCAGCAGGTCGGCGGGGGTGGGATCAGCGAGTGCACGATCCACCCGAGCGTCGAGGTCCTGTTTGCTCGGACCTCCGATCAGGCCCAGGGACTCGGCGGCGTCGTTACCCGTGCCGGCAGCCACGATGCCTACCACGGTCGCTGATCCGGCTGCCGCGTTGGCTGCCATGTGGACGATCCCGTCTCCCCCGACTACGACGAGCCTCGAGATGCCGGTCGCCACGGCATGGCGGGCGGCGGTCAGAGCCTCGTCAGCAGACGCCGAGTCCAGGACCAGCGGCTCAATTCCCCGAAACCTGAGGCGTTCAAGCACTCGGGCTACGTCGTCGGCGGCCCGACCCCGCCGGGCCGCGGGATTGGCCAGCAGGGCAACCTGGGAACCCTTGCGTCGGATGGAAGAACTCGACATCGGCCCATCATCGCCCATCGGTAGCCTCCGGCCCATGAACTCATCTCGCGAATCGAGCAATGCGCGTCCTCTGGCCCGTATCGCACCGGTTGCCGGTCGTTTGGCGGCTGGCCTGATGGTGGTCGGTTTCTTGAGCACCGGCCTCCTGGCTTCGGGCTGCGGTGGAAGCGATGATGGCTCCACGGCTGACAAGTCGGCTGACGGCGTTCTTCGGGTGGTTGGGCTCGACACGCAGGACTTCCATGCCGACAGCTACATGGCCACCGCTGGCGAGGTCACCGTCGAATTCTCACTGGCCGGCTTCCAGGAGCACACGCTGGTCATCGAAGGCCGTGAGGACGAACTGCGTCTCGTCGTCGAGAACGGTGGCACGGACACCGGGACCATCACGCTCGAGCCGGGCCGCTACATCCTCTACTGCGACATTGCCGGCCACCGCCAGAGCGGCATGGAAGCTCGACTGCTCGTGGAGTAACGAGCCGATCTGAAAAGCACGAACGACCCGCCCCGGAGGGCGGGTCGTTTCGCGTCAGCGAACTTGGCGCAGCGGCCGGTGACCAGAGGTGGTACTCAGGCGAGGATCTCGAAGAGCAGGTAGAGAAGGACGGTGATGGCCAGGCCGTACTTGATCGTGTCCTGATGCTTGTCGAGCACGATCCTGTTGATCGCGCTGTCGTAGCCGCCGATCTTGCCGACGGCTGAGAGTTCCATCACGATCCAGATCACTGCGAAGATGATCCAGATGGCGATGCGAGCACCGGAATCCACCGCCAGCTTGTTCGTGACATCTCCGAAGTGCGAAGCGAAGTGGCTCGGGAACATCATGAAGAAGACGAGCGGAATCGAGAACAGCGTGTTGACCCGGCTTGCCCGACCGGCTCGCTTGGCCGCAGCTGGCGCAGCGGGGTCGGCCTCACCGCCCTCAGAGACGGCCACCGATGAACCGATGGCGATCTGCTGAGCTGGCCAGATCACCATCCACACGTTGGCGGCCATGGTCGTGCCGAGCAGGAAGCCGAATGAGATCCCCATACCGGCGGCCGAGCGGAAGTAGTCGCCACGGACCTCCTGGGCGATCAGGATCCAGATGCCCGAGAGCCAGGTGCCGAGGGCGGCCCAGCGGAACCACCACAGGGTGCGCCATGTGATCTTGCGGAGAGCCTCGCCGCGTGCGGCATCGCCCATCTCGGCGAAGGCCGAACCCTGGATGAAGTTGAAAAAGTAGAGGAGGCCAATCCAGGTGATGCCGGCCAAATAGTGGGCATACCGACCAAGGGCCTGACCGCCTCCGGTCATTCCCATGAAGTCACTGAACAATTCCACGAAGGTCTCCCTCGATTCGGTGTGGGCGGACGGGCACGATCATGCCATGAGACGCGCGTCCCGACAACGACCCGCCGGGTAGGTCCGGAGCCCACCCGACTGGATCAACCAGGCCCGATCAGTCGACCGTCACGTCGGCGAAGCGATCCCGCAGGGTCTTCTTGGAGAACTTTCCGACCGAGGTCTTGGGCACCTCATCGATGAACTCCACGCGGTCGGGCATCCACCACTTCACGACCCGCCCGTCCAGCCAGGCCAGCACGTCGTCGGCCGAGAGGTCGGCCCCCCCGACGGTCACTACGCAGGCCATGGCCCGCTCGCCCCACTTGGCTGACGTCACCCCGATGACGGCGGCCTCGGCCACTTCGGGATGGGCCATGATCTCGTTTTCCAGCTCGACCGAACTGATCCACTCGCCGCCTGACTTGATGAGGTCCTTAGTGCGGTCCACGAGCCGGATGTAACCCTCGGCGTCGGCGGTGGCCACGTCGCCCGTCTTGAGCCAACCGTCATCGGTGAACGACTCCGGTGAGCGCTCGTCGTCGTAGTAGCTGCCTGCCACCCACGGTCCCCTGACCTGCAGCTCGCCGCTCGTCTGGCCGTCCCACGGCAGCTCCTCGCCGGTCTCGGGTTCAGCGATGCGAAAGTCCACGCCGGCGGAGACCAGGCCGATTGCGGTGCGAAGGTCGGCCTTGGCGTCATCGTCGAGGTGGTCGAGCGTCGACTTGATGTTGCAGGTGGACGCGAGAGGACTGGTCTCAGTCATACCCCACGCCTGGAGGATGGGAAGGCCGGTGGTTTCCCGGAAGCCTTCCGAGAGTGACTTCGAGACAGCAGATCCGCCACAGATGACGGACCGCAACGACGAGGTCTCTCGGCCAGCCAGTTCAGGCAGCACGCCCATCCAGATGGTGGGGACACCTGCAGCCATGGTCACCGATTCGCTTTCGATGAGGCCGGCTAGCGCTCCGGGGGACAGGTCGGCCCCCGGCATGACCAAGGTGGCGCCGGTAGCCACGCCGGCATGGGCCAGTCCCCAGGCGTTGGCATGGAACATCGGAACTACCGGCAGGATCACGTCCCGTTCGCAGGCGCCGAGGGTGTCGGCCATCATCGTCCCGAAGGTGTGGAGCACCATCGACCGGTGGGAATAGACGACCCCCTTGGGGTTTCCCGTAGTGCCCGATGTGTACATCATCGACCCGGCGCGACCTTCGGGCACCGGCGCCCAGTCGACCGGCGAGGTAGCGGCCAAAAGGTCCTCGTAGTCGTGGACCTCCGGAGCGATCGCATCAGGATCGGGAGCCGGAGCGCCGTCGTCCATGAGCACCACGTGGCGGACCGTTTCAAAGGTCTCCATGAGCGGCCAGATCAGGCCAGCCACCGAGTGGTCGAGAAATATGACCTCGTCGGCGGCGTGGTTGACGATGTAGGTGAGCTGCTCGGGGAACAACCGGATGTTCAACGTGTGGGAGACGCGGCCAGTACACGGTGGGGCAAAGTAGAGCTCAAGGTGACGTGACGTATTCCAGGCGAAGGTAGCCACCCGGCCGTCCTCGCTGATGCCCAGGTTGTCGAGCACCCCGCCGAGGCGGCGGGTCCGTTCACCCCACTCGCCGTAGCTCATCCGCTCAAGGCCGGAGGGGGTGGCCGTCACCACCTCCTTGTCCGCGAAGAGGCGTGTGGCGCGGTCGAACAGGTGGATCAGGGACAACGGTGTGTCCATCATCAGGCCATCCATGTCGGAGTGCTCCTGGGGTCGGGAAATCCCGTCGGACGAGATCTCAGTCAGTTGGTTGCGGATCTAGCGGTATGCGGTCTATCTCTCAGCGACTCATCGTTCAGTAGCAAAGCTGTCGGCAGCGTCTACGAGGGCCACGAGTTCAGCCCGTTCATCATCGGTCAGGCAGGCGAAGTCCGCGGCGTTGGCCTTGTCGGTGGCTGCTTCGATGGCATCGACCTGGGCGGCGGGGGTGGCCTCGTGATCGGGGTCCACATCCCGGTAGCCGTGGAGCCTCGCCGTTCCCTCGCCGCTGTTGGCCAGGACCATACCCAACGGTTCGACTCCCACGGAGCGGGAGGCCTCCATATGTCGACAACCCCGGAGTTCACGAACGGTGGCCAGCAGCAGGTAGGCCCTTCCGGCGTCGTCATCAGGTCGGGTGGCGTCCCTCCAGCCGGCAAACAGGGCGGCTCGGGTGTCGTCGGCCGAGTCGGCTACCTGCTCGAGGAGCTCAGCTAGCCGCGAAGCACCCGAAAATCCATCGAGATAGGAACGTCCCCGCTCCGCACAGATCGACGCGTAGACGCTGCCCGCCTCGGACTTCGAGAGGTCGCACGGCTCCTCCCAGCACCGGGTTACCAGGTCCCGGTCAAAGAAGAGCATGTTGTCGACGGCCGTCTCCGTGTCGACTCCGCCCATGACCCCGACCCGCCCCTGTACGTAGCCCGCCAGACTGGCCGGCAGCCCCATCTCGGTGGAACGAGTGAAGGTGGTCGGATCCAGCATGAACCTTGCCCCGAAACTCCCGATGGGCCCGGCCAGTCGTCGGGTCGCCGTAAGTGAATCCATGGTCGTCAGGCTCCTGGCGGATCTCGTGGAACTCAGGTAGGGCGCGGACGGTAGCAGTCGGTCCGGTTCCGGCTTCAGCCGAGGGCGGC
>DPMC01000086.1:8427-14018 GCA_003541675.1 Acidimicrobiaceae bacterium
CCGAAGCAACCACATGGATCCCGGTGCCCGGTTGCCAGCCGTCCGGCGATCAGCGTGGTAAAGGCGACCAGCAGGGCCACCGCGCATTGGCCACCCACTCGGGGGTCGATTACCAGCAACAGGGCCGTGGCCGCTTCGGTCGCTGGTAATACGCGAGACAGCAACCGAGGGCGGGGAAGACCGAACTCCCCGAGGGTGCGGCGGGTTCCCAGAGGATCCCGCAACTTGGTGGCCGCCGCGGCCATGAACACCCCAGCTAGTAGCCAGGAGGTTGTGGTGACCAGGAAGACAGGCACGGGAAACCGGGAAGCGGGCTCAGTACCCGAGTGCCACGTCGACCGGTGCCAACAGGTCTTCACCGGAGCAGAACCGCCGCACGTTCTCGGCCACAAACGGCTCCAGGAGAGCAAGACCCATCTCCGGGGTATTGGCGATGTGCGGAGTGATGAGGCAGTTCGGTGCCGACCACAACGGATGACCGTCGGGCAGCGGCTCGGGATCGGTGACGTCCAGGGCCGCACCACCGATGGCGCCGGAGGTCAGAGCGGCCACCAGGTCGTCGGTGACCACATGGCCGCCCCTGGCGACGTTCACGAGCCAGGCGTGGTCCGGAAGGGCGGCGAGCTCCGGCGCAGCGATGATGCCTGTCGTCTCGGCGGTCAGCGCCAGCGCCAGGACCAGCACGTCGGTACGAGGGAGGAGTTCGTGGAGCCGAGATGTAGTCACCGTCCGGTCGGCGCCCTCGAACGGTTCGCTGGAGCGTCGTACCACAGTGACGTCACACCCGAAGGGCGCCAGCAGGGGAAGCAGGAGCTCGGTGATCCCACCGCCACCGAGAATGGTGACTCGGCTACCGCGGAGGATTCGACCCACGGGACGGGACCAACCCGATGCCCGGGAGTACCCGTGAATATGTTTCTGGCCGGCCAGCATCAGAGCCAGAACGGTCTCGGCCACCGCCGGGGCATAGACGCCCTTTCCGCACGTCCATCTCCAACGTTCGTCCAGATGGTCGGCAAACGGTTCGATCCCGGCGTAGGGAAGTTGGATCCATTCCAGCCTGCTGGCCTCAGCAACGAGGCTTGGAAAGGCCTCTGGGCGAGCGGGGTCGGACCAGACCAGGCCCTCGGCAACGCTGATGTCAGCCAGGGTTCCGCCACCGTCGATCACGGCCCGACACATGGCCTCGTACATCCCCGCGCGGGTGTCGGGCGCAACGGCGATCGCTCGGGCGGGCATGGGCTTTCTCAACTCTGGAGGGAGAGGCATTCGGTAGCCACGTCTTCGATGGTGGCATGCCATGCGTCGACTCCGCCGGAGGCGTTGCCCGTCGATCGGCTCGATGACCGTTCAGATGGCTCGTCCAGCGGGAAGACCACGAACTTTGATGCCCCTACGGACACGAAGGCCTCGAGACGGGACCGGATGCCGGCCACCCCCTGGGCCACTACCTCCCGGGGATCCAGGTCGGGTTGGCGAACGCGGAGCCGGGCGGCGAACCGCTCGGGCATCGACCCATGGACAAACGGGACCAGTGCGCCGAAGTGCTCGGGATCAATGGTCCGTCCGTGTTCGGTCGCGGTGGTCGACACGAGGTGGATGCCATCGGAGACCATGGCTGGTGTGGTGAACGATGGCAGCCACCCATCGCCGAGTCGGCCACAACGTCGCAGTTCGGAGGGAGCCTGACCTCCCAGCCACACCTCAAACGGATCCTGAATCGGCTTGGGCTGCACCCGCACGCCTTCGAGGTGGAATCGGTCGCCGTCATGGTCCACCACGTCCTCGGTCCAGAGACGGCGCATCAGAGGCAGGGCCTCGTCGAACCATGCGGCACGGTCACCCCGCTGGACGCCGAACGCCTGATGTTCGGCTGCGTCAGCGATTCCCAACCCGAACGCCGGCAACGCTCGGCCTCCGGACACGCGGTCCAGACTGGCCAGGGCCTTGGCGCACAGCACCGGGTTCCGCCCGGGGAGCACCATGACAGCTGGCCCGAACTTGAGACGTTCGGTACGCCCCGCGGCGAAGGCCATGGCCACCATCGGGTCGAGCGTGGTTCCGGTCGCCCGCTCGCTCACCCAGAGGGAATCGAAGCCGAGACGTTCCAGGTCATCGACGACGGCCGCGAAGATCGAATCGCCGCCCCGTTCACCACCCGGGCCGGTTGAACCGCCGAAGCCGAATCCGACGCGGACCCGCATTGATCGATCCCCGGGTTCCGTGTGGGCCAGACGGCTCAGCCGAGTGCGGCAGTGCCGGCGTAGGGAGCCGGATCGCCGAGGCTGGGGATCTCCGGACGGGACCAACTGGTCATGTCGGCCAGATCGGCCGCCGTCGCTCTCCATGCTTCCGGATCCCAACCTTCGGCCACGCCGATCACCGATCCGTCCTGACGGATGGCCACGAACGCCGGAAGGCTGCTGAGGCCCATGGAACGTGCCACGGACCGGTCGGGGTCAGCCAGGGTGAGGATCTCATCGACCAGAGGGCCGAGGAAGCTAGCGGCCCCGGCGGCATCAGCCCCGGCCACCACAAAGGCCACGCGGACATCCGCGCCGCGAAAGACGGTGAGCACGCGCCGGGCGGTGTCCAGCAGCCACGAACTCTCGTGGGTATAGGGGTCGACCACGACAGCAGCCATGGGAAAGGTGGTCAGCAACTGCGAGAGCAGGCGGGGGTCACCGCCAACGGGATGCAGTTCGATCGAGAGGTCGGGTGCGTTCGCCACGGGCGCTGACGCTAGCGCGCCGCATTCGGATCTCAGGGCCCGGCCACTGTCTCCACCACGGGACTACCGTCGGTTCGGTGGATGGCGCTGACCCCCTGCGATCGCTGTCGGCCGGCGAACAGGTTGCGCTGTCGTTACAGAGCCCTCCGGGGCTTCCCGTCGAGTTGCTGGCGTGGGGTCGCGAGCGCCTCCGCGACCTGCCGTGGAGGGCCGTTCGGGATCGCTGGTCGATCCTGGTGGCTGAGGTGATGCTCCAACAGACACAGGTCACGAGGGTGGTCGAGCGTTGGCCCCGGTTCCTCGGGCGGTATCCGACGCCGACGGTATGTGCAAAGGCGTCGGTCGGCGAAGTGATCGCCGAGTGGTCGGGGCTTGGATACAACCGGCGGGCCGTGTACCTCCATCGGGCGGCTGCCACGGTCGTCGACCGCCACGGGGGTCAGGTGCCCGGGGACCTGACTGATCTGCTGGACCTACCCGGGATCGGGCCCTACACGGCGCGAGCGGTGCTGGCATTTGCCGATGAGGCCGACGTGGGCATTGTTGACACCAACGTGGCCCGGGTGCTGGCTCGGTGGTCGGGTCGGGAACTCAGTCCTCGCGAGGTTCAGGAACGGGCCGACGCGTCGGTCCCGGCTGGATCCGGTTGGGCCTGGAACCAGACCGTGCTGGATCTCGGTGCAACTGTCTGTCGGGCTCGAAACCCCACTTGTGACGACTGTCCGCTCAGTGACGGCTGCGTCTGGAGGGGAGAGGGCATCGATCCCGCCATCGGGTCAGCAGGGGTCTCGGGGCGACAGGCGACCTTTGAAGGGTCTGATCGGGAGGGGCGTGGTCGGTTGGTGGCCGCATTGGCCGAGAACCCGGTAGACGGCGACGGCCTTGCTGCGGCAATGGGATGGCCCGACGATCCCCAGAGGGCTGAGCGGGTGGCAGCCCGGTTGGTGCTCGACGGCCTGATCATCACTGATGGTCGGTGTTGGCATCTGCCGTGATGGCGTTCACCACGGTGCCGACGAGCGCGTCAGCCATGGCGTGCATCTCCTCGTCGGTCCGATCCTGGATCGGATGGGGGGTGAACACGGTGGCCACCTCGAGCCCCAGTGCGCGGGACTGGGCCGCAGCGGCATCCCTGAACGGTTCCGAGGCAATCACTACCCCGGGAAGCCCTCGCCGTTCCAGATCGTCGATGTCGTGCACACTGCACGTCGTGCAGGAGCCTCAATCAGCGAGTGCTTCGATCACCGCGTCGCACTGAGTGGCGATCTCGTGGCGTAGGTCGGCGGGCGCTGGCTTGGTGAAGGTCGGCTTGGCGAAACGCAGCACGGTGGCCCCACGGCGCCCCAACTGCTGCTCGAGTCGATCGAGGAACACGTCGCCTCGTGGCTTGTTGATGTCCAGTAGACCAATGGTGAGGCCGTCTAGCGAGGGTTTCCGGGCGGTGAGGGCCCGATTGGTCGATTCGGCCTCGGAGGTCGGATCCAGGAGCATCACCGCCCCTGCGTGCTTCGCGACATCCGGATGGTGCCCGGTCGTCGGTGACGGGTCGGTGTCGCTCACGGTGTGATCTCCCTGCTGGTTGGTTCGCTTCCCATTGGGCCGTTCAACCAGCCTCCCACGATCGAGGAGAACAGGCCGGCCGGACCGCCGGCGTGGACGACAAGCAGCCCGCCGGGACGAAACTTTGGGAGGGTCAGGCCGGCCATGGCTTCGGGAAGGCCCTCCTCGATGCCGCCGGCGCCGATCACGATGGTGTCCGTGTCGACCATCAGGTGGGCGCCCAGTTCCTCCATGAACCGTGCCCGGTCCCAACCTGCATCACTGAATCGGGATAGGTGCTCGGGCGACACCACAAGCATGGCGTCCATGCCGGCCACCACTCTCGAAGACACTGCCGATCGCAGACCGTCGGCCAGTGAGCGAACCAGCGAATCGGCCGTCCGGCTGCGCTGGTCAACGACGATCCGGGGAGCTTCGCCACAGAAGGCGGTCACCACGTCGGTTGACCGGGCGAAGCCCCGATCCTCGGCCAACGTGGTCCAGGGGCTGGTGGCCTCGTCCTCGGCGAAGCAGAAAGACAGCTTGGCCGGGCTCCCGTGGGTGGCCCGGTCGATCTCTCCGGGTCGACCGCCCCCCACGTTGCGTACAACCAGCTGGACGGCCCGTCCGATGGTCAGGTTGGCCCGGTTTCCATGGCCCAGGACGTTGATGCCGGCGTTCATGCCGATTCGTTGGGCAATGGGCCCGTTGACGACGAACACTGGTCCAACGCCCATCGTGGTGGCCAACACGCCGTGCATGTTGAACTCGTCAGTACAGATGGCCTCCAGCGCTGCCAGCACCACCGGGAGGTACTCCGGACGGCAGCCGGCCATCACCGCATTCACGGCCACCTTCTCGACCGTGCACTCGACGAGTGCCGGGGGCATGAGCGCCACGATGTCGCCGGGCGAACGGGTCGTGCCGTCGAGCATGCGGGCTACCCGCGCCTCGGTCGGGGCGACGATGGGAAGGCCGTCGGTCCACCCCCGGTCGAACATGGCCTCCGCCTCATCCTCGAGGGAGCCCACCTCCACCCGACGCGACGCCAGGCCCCAACCGTCGTAGCGGGCCCGCAGTGCGTCGATCCGCCCGGGATCGACCGTCAATGACCCTCAACCGGGTTTGAAGGGCGGCAGGTCCGGGCCGAGGTTGCTCACGCCGGTGAACTCCTCCCACCGGTCGCGGTCCCAACCGGTGGTTCGCGCCGTCTCCACACCACCTTCAATTCTCAGGAGGGTGGGGACGGCGTCGAGGTCCAGACTCCAGCTGATGGCCAGGTCGGTGTCGTCGACGACCCAGTCAGCCTCGGTGGGGAAGG
>DPMC01000032.1 GCA_003541675.1 Acidimicrobiaceae bacterium
AAGCAGCGTCTGGCCATCGCCCGCCTGCTGCTCAAGGACCCTGCCGTGGTCATCCTCGACGAGGCCACCAGCCACCTCGATACCGAGAACGAGGCCATAGTCCAGTTGGCCCTGGCCGACGCGCTGGCCGGTCGAACGGCCGTTGTCATCGCCCACCGGCTTTCCACGGTGGTCGACGCCGACGAGATCGTGGTCCTCGACGAAGGAACGATCGTCGAACGGGGCCGCCACAGTGAGTTACGCGACGCCGGTGGCCTGTACGCCGAACTCTGGGAGGCCCTGGTACGGGGGGAAAATGGGGCTGAGGGTGGGGCCGGAATCGGACCGGACGGCCCCTGACCGGTACCGTCGGGGAGTGGCCAGCCCCCAAACCCGTTCGTCCATCGTCATACTCGCCGGGGCCCGTACCCCCATGGGTCGATTCCAGGGCGGCCTGTCGTCGCTGACAGCGACTGATCTGGGCGCCGGAGCCATCGCGGCGGCCATCGATCGCTCGGGAATCACTCCCGAGGACGTCGACTTCGCCTACCTGGGCAACGTTGTGGCCGCCGGTGTCGGCCAGGTGCCGGCACGTCGGGCCGCCGCCGATGCGGGGATTCCCCTCACCGTGCCCAGCACGTTGCTGAACCGGGCCTGCCTGTCGGGGCTGCATGCCATCCACCTGGCCTCCCAGATGATCCGCCTCGGCGAAGCCGACACCGTGGTGGCTGGCGGCATGGAGTCCATGACCAATGCCCCCTACTTGCTCACCAAGGCCCGCTCCGGCTACCGCATCGGTGACGGGGCGGTCGTCGATTCGATGATGGCCGACGGCCTGACCTGCACGCTCGAACATTGCGCCATGGGTGAGGCCACCGAACGTTACGCCTCCGAACTGGGCCTGGCCCGCGAGCCCCAGGACGCCTTTGCCGCCGCATCTCACGAGCGGGCCGCCCGAGCCCAGAAGGACGGCCTGTTCGCCACCGAGATCGTGCCGGTGAGCATTCCCCAGAGAAGGGGTGAACCGGTAGTGATGTCTGATGACGAGGGCATCCGGACTGACGCCGACGCCGAGTCGATGGGCCGCCTGCCAGCCGCCTTTGCTCCCGACGGGAATCTCACCGCTGGCAACGCCTCGCAGATCTCGGACGGCGCCGCCGCCTGCATCGTGACCACCATGGACCGAGCCGAGGCCCTAGGCATCGCCCCGTTAGCCGAGGTGGTATCTCATGGTCAGGTGGCCGGTCCCGACGCCAGCTTGCTCCACCAGCCCAGCAACGCCATTAGCGTGGCTCTCGATCGGGCTGGCCTGACCGTTGCCGACATGGACCTGTTGGAGATCAATGAAGCGTTCGCCGCGGTGGCTCTGGCGTCGATGGACGCCCTCGGGGTGACCGACGAGATCGTCAACGTGAACGGTGGTGCCATTGCCCTGGGTCACCCCATTGGGATGTCTGGCACCCGCATTGCCCTCACGTTGGCCCACGAGCTGGCCCGACGGGGTGGAGGCCTCGGGGTCGCCGGCCTGTGTGGCGGCGGCGGTCAGGGCGAGGCCATGGTCCTGCGGGTCGCCGCATGACCCCCGACGCCGAAGGTCCAACCGACGAAGCCACCAACCAGCCCACCAGTGGGCCCACCGCCCAGGTCGCCGAGGGAACCCTCAAGGGACGGCACCGCAAGGGTGTCGAGTTGTTCGCCGGAATCCCCTACGCGGCCCCGCCGACCGGTGACCGGCGGTTCCGGGCCCCCGAGCCTCCCGAACCGTGGGACGGTGTGCGCGACGCACGACGCTTCGGCCCTGCCGCGCCACAGTTGCCCGGCGCCGGCCTGACCAGCAACTTCGAGGTCCGCTGGGACGAGGACTGTCTCACCCTGAACATCGTCACCCCGGACTGCACGATCCCTGACGGAGGAGCCGGCCGCCCCGTCTACGTGTGGATCCACGGCGGCGCCTACAAACACGGTCAGGGCGCCACCCCGTGGTACGACGGGACCTCCTTCGCTACCCGGGGCGACATCGTGGTCGTCACTATCAACTACCGGCTAGGCGCCCTCGGCTTCTGCGACCTGGCCAGCCACCTCGGCGACGACTTCGCCACGTGTGGCATTAACGGCACCCTGGACCAACTGGCCGCCCTGCAGTGGGTGCAGGCAAACATCGCGGCGTTCGGCGGCGACCCCGAGCGAATCACCATCGGCGGCGAGTCGGCCGGTGCGTTCAGCGTGTGCAACCTGCTGGCCATGGAGGCCGCCGACGGCCTGTTCCACCGGGCCATCGCGCAGAGCGGGGCCTGCCACCACACGTTCGGCCCCGTTGACGGCAGGGAGATAGCCGGAGAGTTCCTGAATCAGTTGGGCAACCCATCGGCCGACGTCCTCATGGCCCTACCCGTCGATGACCTGTTGCAGGCCATGGAGCGGGTCAGCGAGGAAAGCGGCCAACGCACGGGCCGTAGCCAGGAGCCCTTCTATCCGGTGTGGGGCCACGACCTTCTCCCCCGCGACCCCCGGGACCTGATGGCCGACGGCGCCGGGGCGACGGTGCCCCTGCTGACCGGCACCAATGAAGACGAGTTGGCCCTCTGGGGCGTAACCAACATGTCCGACGATGACTTGACCGAGATGGTCGGCGGCCTGACCGACGATCCCGATGCCCTGCTGGCCCCCTACCGCGACCGACTGGACGGATCGGACGGACCGGCAGCTCCCGGCTGGGTGGCGTGCGCCATCGGCTCGGACCGGGTGTTCGGCGTACCGGCGGCCCGCCATGCCGAATACCGCCATCCTCACAGTGCCGAGACCTGGATGTACCGGTTCTCGTGGGACTCTCGGGCCTTCGACGGGCTGTTCGGGGCCGCCCACGCCCTGGAGATCCCGTTCACGTTCAACACCGTGACCCGACCCGGCGTCGATACCTTCCTGGGCCCGGGCGAGACTCCTACCGCTCTGGCCGAAGCCATGCACGACGCTTGGATTGCCTTCATCCGCGACGGAGACCCGTCGACCGCGGCACTCGGCGACTGGCCTCGCTACACGCCCGACGACCGGCTGGTCATGAACCTCGACGACCAGTGCGGTCTGCTGACCGATCCTCGACCCGCCGAACGCTCAGTCTGGGAGCACCTCATCCGATGACTCCTGTACGCGGTGACGAGCCCGCCATGGACGCGAGCGGCAGGACCATGCGGGTACTTGTCATGGGCGGCACCCAGTTCAACGGGCTGGCCCTCGTCCACGAACTCGCCCGATGTGGCCACGATGTCACCATCGTCAACCGCGGCCAGACCGAGGCGCCGCTACCCGGCGGCATCCACCGCCTCTATGCAGATCGCACCGACCACGACCAGATGCGCCAGGTCCTGGGCAACGAGGCGCTCGGTGGTCGGGAGTTCGACGTGGTGCTGGACATGAGCGCTTACCACCCCGATGACGTCAACCTCATGATGGAGATCTTCGAGGGACGCACCGGGCAGTACGTGTTCGCCAGTTCCACGGTGGTCTATGCGGCGGCCGACATGTTGCCCATTGACGAGGACCACCCCGTCCAACGCGACCACCCCCAGATTGAATATGGCGGCAACAAGCTCTTGTGCGAGGACGCCCTGATGGCCGCCCACACTGAACGGGGATTTCCGGCAACCGTCGTCTACTTCTCGATGGTCTACGGCCCCCGCAACATCATCCCGGACCGCGAGCAGCGCATGTACGCCCGCCTGGAGGCTGGCCGACCGGTCATGGTGCCCGGTGACGGGACCACGGTGTCCCAGGTGGGCCACGTTGACGACCAGGCCCGGGCACTGGAGGCTGTCATGCACGCCCCAGCCACCATTGGTCGGCGCTACAACCTCACCGGGAAGGGCTTCCACACCGACCTGGGCTACGTGGCCACCACCGCGGCCCACCTCGGCGTGGACCCCGACATCCGCTTCATCCCGGCGACCACCATGGATGCCCTGTGGGACGGCGATATCGAGATCGCCGTGGACAGTGGAGCGAGAGCCAACATCGATATCCGCACCACCGATGAGGCCCGGAGACGTCAGCAGTCGGTGCGTCACCGGTTCAAGTTCGCCTCGGTGGTGCCCCGGTTGGCCCCCAACATCC
>DPMC01000068.1:0-776 GCA_003541675.1 Acidimicrobiaceae bacterium
CCTACGACGAGACGTTCGGCAACCTTGTCGACTGGGAAGTGGACCAGCCATGCTGGAACCCAGCCTCGTAGTGGACGATCAGGGCCAACAGGGGGCACATCGGGCATGACTGACTACCGCGGCCTCATGACACGGTTCCGGTGGGCCTACGTCAGCATGAGCACCGAGGGCCTCACAGAGGTTCTGGCCCCCGGCTTCAGGTGGAACCTCCACTACTTCAACGCCGACGATCCGCTGCCGACTGGCAGGGTCCTCAACGGTCTGGACGAGATGATCGAAGAACTCCGATGGCGAAAGAAGAACTGGGCCCGTGTCCGGTTCAGCTTCCTGGCCGAACGGTTCGCCCCCCGCCTGGTTGTACAGACCTTCCGACTGTCCGCCATCGACGTGAAGGAAGGGCGGACCTTCAAGGTCGACGCCGTTGACTTGTACGACATTATGGACGGGCGCATACTCACGAAGAGCACCTACTGGAAGTACCAGCAGCCGGATCCGACAGAAGCGAGGTTGGTGTAGTGGTGACGCAGACGAGCATCTACGAGACCGAGTTGCCCATTCGGGCCGCTGTCCTGGAGGGCCACGCGGCACTGCTCGAGCACTGGGCCTCCCCGGGGACATGGTGGTCGGCGAGCGAGCGCCTCGCCATCGTCAACGAGGTGCGGACGGCCTGGGACGCCGACCAGTTGCCGCCGTGGGTCGGGCCTTCGACCGTGGATGGCCTCGTGGCCGATGACCATGTGCTGCCGGCTGCAGTGGTGGACATCATCTGGCGCATC
>DPMC01000068.1:1167-1573 GCA_003541675.1 Acidimicrobiaceae bacterium
ACAGTACGTGGAGGTTCTCAGCCTTGTCTCAATGGCGAACATGGTCGACCGATTCGCCGACTCATTGTCGATGGATCGCCTCGCCCTGCCCGAGCCCCGAGCCGGCGAGCCGAGTCGATACCGACCCGACGGCGTCGAGATTGCCCGGCACTGGGTTCCGACCGCTCCCCTCGAGGACACCCACTGGTCCCCGGACATGCCCATGGAGGCGCCCAACGTCCGCCGGACCCTAAACCTCGTTCCCGCCGAGGCCGCGATCTTGTGGATTCTCATAGACGCCCACTACATCGCCGGAGGAATCCTGAGCGAGCTCGATTCCGGCCGGAACTGGTCGATCGAGCGTCCACACTTCGAACTGCTCGCCACCCGTACCTCTGCTCTGAACGAGTGCTTCTATTGAGCGACC
>DPMC01000068.1:1902-2850 GCA_003541675.1 Acidimicrobiaceae bacterium
AACGAGTGCTTCTATTGAGCGACCACCCACGCGGTCCTACTCGGTCAGAGTGGGCAAGGTGAGGAGATCTCGCTGGAGGTGGCGACGGGACCCGGACACGGCGATTGCGGGGTCGACAACGGTGAGCTGGTGGCGCGGTTGATCGACGCGACATTCGGGCTAGCTGACCTGGACGAGGTGAAGGCGGAAGTCAGTTCGACCATGGGTGACGCCGCCCTCGTCGACTGCCTCACCGTGATAGCCGGCTTCCACATGGCCAACCGACTGGTCAACGCGACCGGTGCTCCGATCGACCCGTTCATGGTCGAGCCCACGAAGGCAGTTGCGGACGTGCTCGGGGCGAACGAGTTCCTCAGCCGCGTGGACGCACCGGAATGATCCGGTCGCTGGCCCAATGAAGAACACAGGACAGTTCTACATCGATGGAAGTTGGGTGTCCCCGGTGGGCGCCGACACGCTCGACGTGATCAACCCGGCGACTGAGGAATCCGTCGCCACAATCGCCATGGGCGGCCCGGCAGATGTGGATGCCGCGGTAGCAGCGGCGAAAGCTGCGTTCGCGACATATTCGCTGACGACCGTCGACGAGCGTCTGGACCTGTTGGACAAGGTCCGTTCGGCCCTCCGACCCCGCCTCGAGGAGTTCGCCGAGGCGATCACCCTGGAGATGGGGGCACCACGGGGCCTGGCGAGGGCGATGCAGGCAGAGATGGGGATCTACCACGTCACCACGGCGATGGAGGTGCTGAGTACCTACGAGTTCGAGTACGTCAAGGACACAGCCCTGATCGTGAGAGAGCCACTGGGCGTGGTTGGGATGATCACCCCGTGGAACTGGCCCATCAACCAGTTGGCCTGCAAGGTCGCTCCAGCCTTGGCGGCCGGGTGCACGATGGTGGTGAAGCCCTCGGAGGTCTCGCCATTGAGCGCAATCGTCTTCGCGGAAGC
>DPMC01000236.1:0-701 GCA_003541675.1 Acidimicrobiaceae bacterium
ATCGAGGACTGGATGTTGTCGTTGGCGAACAGGTCTGAGTACCAGTCCAGCGTGAAGCCGTTCCAGTTTCCCACCGCGTTGCTGTCGTTGAACGAGAAGACGCAGAGCACGACGATCGGGGCGTAGAAGAAGGCGAACACGGCCGCCGAGTGGCCGCGAAGCAGCCAGCGACTAGCCCCCTGGGGTTCAGCGGTCGACTTGGCGACGCCCTTGCTCACAGGTTCTTCCCCCCGGCCCGGAAGTAGATGAGTGTGCTGACGAGCATCACGCCGAGGACCACCACCGACACTGCCGAACCCACCGGCCCGTTCCGGGCCGAAAGGAACTGCAGCACGATGTAACTGCCCAGCAGGCCCTCCTTGTTGCCGCCCAGGATGGCCGGGGTGACGTAGGCCCCGAAGCTGGGCACGAAGACCAGCATCGAACCAGCAATGACGCCAGGGCGCGACAGCGGCCACACCACCCGGCGAAAGGCCGCCCAGCCACTGGCGTAGAGGTCACGGGCACCTTCCACGAGGCTCCAGTCGACGCGCTCGATGGCCGCGTACAGAGGCAGCACCATGAACGGCAGGTAGCCGTAGACGAGGCCCAGGATCACAGCATTGGAGGTGAACAGGATGCGTCCATCCCCTAGACCGAGCAACTCCAGGCCCTGGGTCACGAGCCCGTCGCTGTCAAGCAGCACCCGCCAGGCGTAAGTC
>DPMC01000236.1:1002-3014 GCA_003541675.1 Acidimicrobiaceae bacterium
CACGAGCCCGTCGCTGTCAAGCAGTACCCGCCAGGCGTAAGTCCGGATCAGGAAGTTTGACCAGAACGGGATCATCACCGCGACCAGGAGCATGTTGCGTACAGCCGGACTGCGGGTCGAAATGAAGTAGGCCAGCGGGTAAGCCAGCACCAGGCAGATCAGCGTGGCCAGCACGGCCATCCACAGCGACCGCCAGGCAACCGTCATGATGATGTCGTCGCCGAGGCGGGCGTAGGCGTTCAGGTTGAAGTCGCGTAACTCGGTCCGGCCGGTGCTGGTGCGGGTGGCGAAGGAGTAGGCCACCACGAATCCCAGCGGGGCAACGAAGAAGATCAGCAAATAGACGATGGTGGGCAGCCCCAGCAGGAAGCCCTGACGCGCCTTGGCACGTTCGGCCTGGTACTCCAGACCCGGTGTGGCCACCTCGGTGGTGTCCTCCAGTTCCGGGGCGTCGCCCGGAGGTGCCTCGACGGGCATCAGCCGGTCACCACCGCGGCGTGGTCGGGCTCGAAGGACACCGTGACGTCGTCGCCCACGTCCCGACGGTCGCCGGCCAGGGTGGCTGGACAACGGACCTCGAGGTGCATCCAGTCCACGCCGATGCCGTAGACCACGGCGTTGCCCAGGTAGGTGACGGTCTCCACCCGGCCCTCGACGCAATGACGATCCGTGGGCGCCTCGCCCCGGCGGTGCACGGTGAGTCGCTCGGGTCGGACGGTGACGGCCACTGACGACCCGGCCGGCTGGTCCGACGACAGGCGGAGGCGGTCGCCGTTCGACAGCACAACCTCCTCGCCGCTGGCCACCGTGGCCTCGAGGAAGTTGGTCTGTCCGATGAAGTCGGCCACGAACCGGGTGGTGGGCCGCTCGTAGATGGCCTCGGGCGTGTCGACCTGTAGGAGGCGACCCTCATGCATGACGCCGATGCGGTCACTCATGGTGACCGCCTCCTCTTGGTCGTGGGTGACGTAAACGAAGGTGATGCCGACCTCGCGTTGGAGGTTCTTGAGTTCGAGTTGCATCTGCTGGCGGAGCTTCAGGTCGAGAGCCCCCAGCGGCTCATCCAACAGGAGCACCTCGGGCCGGTTCACCAACGCCCGGGCCAAAGCCACCCGCTGCTGCTGGCCACCCGACAACTGGGTGGGCTTGCGGTGGGCCATGGAACCCATCTCGACCAGGTCGATGGCCCAGTCGATGAGGTCCTTGCGCTCGGAAGCGGGGACCTTGCGCATCTCGAGGCCGAAGCCGACGTTGGCGGCCACCGTCATGTGGGGGAACAGCGCGTAGCTCTGGAAGACGGTGTTGACGGGTCGCTTGTTTGGCGGACGGAGGCCCATCTCCTCACCGTGGATACGGATGGACCCGGCGGTCGGCAGTTCGAGGCCGGCCACCATGCGCAGAGTGGTGGTCTTGCCACAGCCTGACGGGCCGAGCAGGGAGAAGAACTCGCCATCTGTGATGGTGAGGTCAATGTGGTCCACCGCAGTCACCTCGGTGCCCGAGCGATCGCCGAAGCGCTTGACCACCCCGGCCAACTCGACCACCGGACCCTGCCCGTTCGTGGTTCCGTTCATCGATTCGGTCCTCCCCGTCCCTCGTCTGAACCCGCCGGAACCCTTCTGGAGTACCGGCCGGGCCACTCGCCCTCGGGCACAGAGGGACTACTCTCCATGCCGTGCGGCACACTACTGAATCCGTCGTCGAGCTGCCAGTTATACAATGGAATTCGTCGTTCAATAGCATTTCTGCTACCTGTTCCGTTGGAATGACCGAGACCGGCAAGGACAGCCGATGAGGGCGGATTCCTTCCTGACGGCCGCCGGAGGAGGCCCACGCAGCGACGTGGCGGATGCGGCGCTGGCCGACTCGGCCCCCACGGTGCTCTGGCTGGACCAACCCGCCCGACCGGTTGCCGCTCCAGCGCTAGACGGTCCAACCACCGCCGACCTCGTGGTCGTGGGCGGAGGTTTCACCGGATTGTGGACCGCGTTGTGCGCGGTCGAGGCCGACCC
>DPMC01000237.1:0-1483 GCA_003541675.1 Acidimicrobiaceae bacterium
GACCGTGGCGCCGCCCCACCACACGCCGTGGCTGGATGCGCTGGACGACTCGATGGCCACCTACCTGCTAGACGAGGCCCCGGACGGCGGCGGCTGAGAGGCCGACATCCTTCGAGATCGGTTCACCGCTCAGCCCCCATCAGGCTTAGAGGCCGCCCTTCCCTGCCTTCTTGTCTTTCTTTGCCTGTCGCTTTTCTTTAGCGCTCTTGGAGGCGGGAGTCTTGCTGCTCCGGCCACCCTTGTCTTTACTAGCCATAGCGGACTCTCCAACTTTCTGTTGACCTCTTGACCCAGACCGACCTTAGGCTCCCGGCTCGCTGCAAAACTCAAAACGACCACCGCCCCAGAGAGAATGAAGCGACTGGCCCTAACTCCAGGGATACGGCGAGTTGCTCTCCGGATGCAGATTGCCCAAGGCGTACCGGCTGTACCGGAACGGCTCCAACAGGGCCTGCGTGGCGCCGCAGAGTTCCTTGGCCACCAGTGCGCCCAACCCGATCATCTTGAAGCCGTGGTTCGAGTCAGCGATCACGTAGACGTTCTCACAGAAGGTGTCCAGCACTGGAAAGCTATCCGGGGTGAACGCCCCGATCCCGCCGGATGGCACCTGACTCATCAGGTGGGCCTTGCCCTCGAACCGTGACTGGCAGTGCGACAACGCAGCGGCCCACACAGCCCGGAAGTCTTCGCCGACCACGAAGTCCGGACTGGCTGGGCCGTAAGGATCGATGGCCACGTCACGCCATGGCTTGTCGACCGGGTAGGGCATATAGCCGCCCTGCACCCCACCGAAGTTGAAGTCGGGCTTGTAGTACACGCCCCACTTGCCATCTACCAACAGGTTCCCATCCTCGTCATGCAGGGGTGCGTCGGCATCCACATGGACGACCGGCGGCATAGTCCCGGCGTTGTTCATCAGGTAACCGGGATCGACGTCCAGCGTCCCCTCTTGGAGGGCCCAGAACTTCCAGGTCGGCACGGTGTGGGTGGAATCGCCGGACACGATGTCGGTGGTGTCAGGCAGGTCCAGCATTTCCCACAACTTCGGTACCCACGGCCCCGCGGCGGCGACCACATGGTCGACGGCGACCATGCCCCGGCTGGTCACCACGTGCGTCACGGCACCACCGTTGACGGCTAGTTCGGTGACCACGGTGTCGGACACGACATTGACGCCTTCGGCCTCCACCTTGGCCAGCAGTCCGTTGACGGTGGCCATGTTGTGGGCGTAGCCGCCCTTCTTCTCGTGCAACACGCTGCTAACACCGGTGGCACGCCAGTCGTCGAAGATGCCCAGCATGTGGTCGCGGGTGGCATCAACACCGTCGATGAACTCCGACTCGTACCCGATGGCCTTTTGCTGCTCGTGGATTGTCGCCACGTCCTCGCTCATCTCGTCATACGAGATCTGGAGGTAGCCGACCGGGTGGTACTCGAAGGCCTCAGCATTGGCGTCCCACACCTCGACCGAATGAGCCATCAG
>DPMC01000237.1:1879-3829 GCA_003541675.1 Acidimicrobiaceae bacterium
CCCGCCGCGGACTTCTCAATGATGAGGATGTCGTCACCACTGCCGGCGCCACGGGCCTTCAACTCGCGGGCCAGGTGCCAAGCAGTGGACAGGCCGTGGATACCGGCACCGATAATGCAGTACCGGACCGACTCGGGAAGCTTGCCGGTGGCGCTCATGGGGTACTCCTGTTTCCTGGGTGCCACCGAGTCAGCGGCACCGATCCATCACGGGTCGGACATGACCGGACCCGCCGACAGGTGTCGACGGGTCCGAATCAGAAATTTTCTTCGGTGGTCGTCCCGCCGGCGAGCTAGTGGGCCGGCGGCTCCCAGCCTTCGAGCACCGGCGCCTTGTAGTTGTCGCCTACCGACTTTGAGTCGGCGACCCACGGGCCGAGCTCCACCTGGTGGAACTTGCAGTGCTTCTCCTTGAGCTGGATGCCGTAGGAGTTCCCCGAGATGAGGTGTCTCATGAGCACCTTGCGGGCCAACTCGTCCCCCCGACCTTCCGGGATGTCGAAGTAAATCTTCAGGAAGGCGTTGGAGTTCCGATCAAACACCGCGGGGGTGCCGTCCTCCTCCAGTAGGTGGATGTCCTCCAACCAGTTCAGATCCTTCCCCGGCGTCAACTCCATCAGGTCAAGGTCCTCGACCAGCGAGACGTCCTCCTGGTAATCAAACCGCTTCCCGGCCAGGGTCTCGGCATCGATGGCGACCGTGTGCTTCACACCCATCGTCAGTTCCTCCCGCTCTCTGCGAGCTGCTTGGCCATCATGTCCTTCATCTCCTGAAGCGCACGCTCCTCACTGACGCCCGGGATGTAGGTGGTCCCCGCCAGCGGCACCTTGGCCATGGCCGACGCCTCATGGGTGAGAGCAGCCAGATCCTCAGGCTCGAGGCTGTGGATGTCGGTCTTGCCGCAGGCACGGGCCAGCAACTGGACCTCCATGGTCAATGTATGGAGGTAGTTGTAGACCCGCAGGGCGGCCTCGTCGACGTCAAGGCGTGCCCGCAGCTCGACGTCCTGGGTGGCCACACCCACTGGACAGCGACCGGTGTGGCAGTGGTAGCACTCGCCGGCAGGCACTCCGATGGTGCCCTCATAGTCAGTGACACCCTCGATGTGCTTGTTGCAGTTCAGGGCCATCAGGGCAGCGGTACCGAGTGCCACGGCCTTAGCGCCCAGAGCCAGGCACTTGGCCACGTCACCACCGTTGCGGATGCCGCCGGCCACCACGAGGTCGACCTCATCGGCCAGGCCCACGTCCTCGAGCGCCCGCCGAGCCTCGGGGATGGCGGCCATCAACGGGATGCCCGTCTCCTCGGTGGCGAGGTGTGGACCAGCACCGGTACCTCCTTCGGCGCCATCGAGATAGATCGAGTCAGGACCGCACTTGGCGGCCATCCGTACGTCGTCGTACACCCGTGACGAACCCAACTTCAACTGGATCGGTACCTGGTAGTTGGTGGCCTCACGGATCTCCTGGATCTTCAGCGACAAGTCGTCAGGCCCAATCCAGTCGGGGTGGCGAGCCGGAGAGCGCTGGTCGATGCCAGCGGGCAGCGATCGCATCTCGGCCACCTGCTCGGTGACCTTCTGGCCCATGAGGTGTCCGCCAAGGCCGACCTTGCAACCCTGTCCAATGAAGAACTCGATCGCGTCGGCCAGCATCAGGTGGTGCGGGTTGAAGCCGTAACGGCTCTGGATGACCTGATAGAACCACTTCGTCGACAGGTCCCGCTCGGGCGGAATCATGCCGCCCTCACCGGAGCATGTCGCCGTGCCGGCCATCGAGGCGCCCTTGGCGAGTGCCGATTTGGCCTCGATAGACAACGCACCGAAGCTCATGCCGGTGATGTAGACGGGAATGTCCAACTCCAACGGCTTGGCGGCAAACCGGCCGCCGATGACCGTCTTGGTCTCGCACTTCTCGCGATAGCCCTCGATCACGAAGCGGGTGAGCGTTCC
>DPMC01000237.1:4229-5833 GCA_003541675.1 Acidimicrobiaceae bacterium
CGGCCCAGTTCAGCCTTCACGTGGATGTCGTTGATGACCTCCGGCGTGAAGATCTTGCTCTTGCCGATGACGTCGGTGGCGGCGTTGGTGTCCACCACCGGCGTGTCCACGCCCTTGATGTCGTTCGCTTCTGGCATCGCCTGTCCCTCCTAGAGAACGAGTTTGCGCTCGGAAGGCTCCAGCGCGTCGTAGTTGTGGAGCACCTTGCCGCACTCGAACTTCTTCAGGTCCGGCGGGGTACCGAGGTCGTAGATCTCGAACTTCCGGTTGATGAACTCGACGTCATCGTCGTTCATCTCGCCGGGCACGCAGTCCACGCCGAGCGAGGCCACGTTCCCGCCGACGTAGATGATGCCGTCGTACATCGAGTCGCCCAGGCCGTCGTTGACGTTCCCGCAGATGATCTGGCGACCACGCTGCATCATGAAGCCGGTGTTGATGCCGGCGCTGCCCAGAGCGATGATCGTCCCGCCCTTCTGGTCAATGCCCGTCCGGGCGCCGACGTTGCCCTTCACGACCAGGTCTCCACCGCGCAGGGCGGCTCCGGTGAGCGAGCCCGCCGGGCCTTCGACCACGACCGATCCGGACATCATGTTCTCGCCCAGCGACCAGCCGACCCGGCCGTTGATCTGGACCTCAGGTCCGTCGATCAGGCCACAGGCGTACCAGCCGGGGCTGCCCTCGAACGTGATGTTGCAACGCTTGAGGATGCCGACGCCGAGGGAGTGCTTGGAGCCGGGGTTCACGATGGTGACGGTGTTGACACCCTCGTCGTAGACGATCCGCTTGAGTTCCAGGTTGATCTTCCTGGTGGTCAGATCGGTGGCGTCGATGACGGCGCTGTCGCCGTCGATCTCAGCGGTCATCGGCGGCTCAGGATCCGGCTCGACCAGACCCCGGGCGTCGTAGATAACCCCACTCTTGGTGTTCATACCTGCCACGTCAGGACCTCCCGCTCGAACGGATCGCGGCTCTCGACCTCACGACCCATCAGCGCCCGGATCGCCATCTCCTCGGAGGCCATGACGACCAGGTCGTCGGTCTCCATGAGCACCAGCGGCTTGGCCGCCATCTCGTCCTTGGCCACACCCAACTCGTTGCCGGTTGCCACCAGGTAGGTGAACACGCCGTCGAAGTCATCAAGGCTGTGCTTCATGGCCGTTTCCAACGGCATGCCGTTCTCCAGCTGCTGGGCCAGGTACACGGCGATGATCTCCGAGTCGCACTCGGACTGGAAGCGGTGGCCCATGCGCTCGAGGCGACGACGCCACACGTGGTAGTTGGTGAGCTGCCCATTGTGCACGACCGACACATCGGCGAACGGGTACGCCCAGTACGGGTGGGCGCTGGCCAGGTCCACGTCGGACTCGGTCGCCATGCGCACGTGCCCGATGCCATGGGTGCCCTTCAGGTTGCCCAACTGGTACTGCTCGTGCACCGACTCCGCGTCGCCGAGGTCCTTGACGATCTCCAACGAGTTGCCCAGCGAGAGCACCTCGCAGCCGTCGATGTCCTCCAGGTAGTCGGCCAGCGGCTTCAGGTCGCCGCCGTACCGGATGGTGGCCCGGAAGGCGTAGCCACCGGACTCGGTGTGGATGGTGGCC
>DPMC01000260.1 GCA_003541675.1 Acidimicrobiaceae bacterium
GGGGGTACCGTCGCCCGCTCCGTGGAAGCCTCACCGAGACGCGCCTCGGCAAGTCGGAGCGCGGCATCGCGTGCCGCGTAGGCGATCTGGATCAGGCCGCCTGGGAAGTAGAGCAACAGGATCAGCAGGCCGATGCTGGAGGTGAACAGCGGAACGAGGTCGTTGTCAGGCCAGAAGGCGGGCAGGCCGACCACCCACATGGCTCCAATGACCGGACCCATCAGGGTGCCCAAGCCACCGATTACCACCATGGAGACCAGGCGCAACGAGTCGCCGATCTGGAACAGGCGCTCGGTGTAGGGAATGTTCTGTACGAGGCCGCCGAGCAGTGCACCGCCTAGCCCGGCGATCCCTCCGGCAAGTGCGAACGCCATGAGCTTCGTGCGTGACGGACCGACCGTGTAGGCCGCTGCGGTGTATTCGTTCTCTCGTACGCCGATGATTGATCGCCCGATCCCGCTGGCTCGCAGGGCCCGGACGACGACCAGCACGAGGATCAGGACGGCGAGGCACAGGTAGTAGTACGAACGCTGGCTGTCCAGGTTGATCGGTCCGACACTGCCCCGACGGAACGGGATGCTCTGGGTGAAACCACCGTTGAAGGCAGGACGTCGGAACACGTACTGCTGGGCGGCCAGGGCGAAGGCAAAGGTGGTCACGGCAAGCAGTAGACCCTTGACGCGGAGCGCGCCGAGTCCGATGAGGGCCGCTACGGCGGCGGCGACGAGAGACGCCAGCATCATCGATACCAGGTACGGAACCCGGGGAAAGCTGATCGTGAAGAAGTGCCAGTCGCCGATGCCGATGCCGACTTCGAGGCCCCGGTTGAATCCGGCAGCCATGAGAGCGCCGACGCCGGCGAACGTCATCTGACCGAGTGAGAGCTGTCCGGCCCAGCCGGTCACGATGGTCATCGACATGGCACACACGGCGAAAGCGATGATGCTGGCGTACAGGAGATGTCGCGATGGGCGGGTCACCAGGAGGGGCAGCACGACGGCGATGGCCAGCAGAAGGCCTAGGGCGATGGTCGACATCCGCCGGACCCACCAGATCTCTCGGAGTCGTTCCGGGATGGGTCGACGTCGAGCCGAGAAGGAGAACGATCCTTCGGACTCGGCGGCACCCCGGCTTTGGAAGGCCACGGCGATGGCCACCACGATGAAGAGAATGAAGTCGATCAGCCCGCCCTGTTCGAGGAACAGGAACTGCACGTGGGCCTGGGCCACGCCGATCAGCAGGCCGGCGATGATGGCGCGGGGGAACGAGACCATGCCCGCGATCACCGCGGCGACCAGGGCCCTCGACATGGTGTTGGGGCCCAGGTTGGCCATGCCGGTGATCGAGCCACGGTTGCCCGAGAGGAGCAGCAGCGACACGCTCGAGAGCAGGCCGGCCACCGTCCAGACGAAGAGTTGCACCGTCTTGGGATCGATGCCCGAGATGCGTGCCAGGTCGGCGTTCGATGCCGAGGCCTGCACCGTCTGGCCGAACACCGTCCGGTTCAAAAACCACGAAAGGCCAAGGGCTAGGAGGGGGACGAGGATAAGGATTGTGAGTTTCGGTCCGGTTATCCGCAGGCCGAAGACGTCGTTCCACTTGAATCCGAGGGGCACCGGGTAACGCTGCCCGCGGACCTTCTCGATGTCGGGGAACGAGGCCAGGACGGCCTGCATGAGCTGGGCTACACCAATGGTGGCTACCAGCACGATGACCCGGGGGGCGTCGAACAGGCGACGGATGATGGCCCGTTCGACGATGGCGCCCACCGAAATCCCGACCAGCAGGGCTAGGGCCAGGGCCGCCCAGTACGGGAATCCGTAGTTGATGACCATGACACCCATGAGGCCCGAGGCGGGCAGGCCCATGTTGCCGACGGCCAGATTGATGACCCGGGTGGAGCGGTAGATGAGCACCACCCCGAGGGCCAGCAGACCGAAGACCATGCCATTGACAAGGCCGTCGAACCAGAGCTGACGGGTGGTCCAGACGGCCAGAACCAAGGGGGAGGCGACCAGTTCGGAGGCAAGCACGTCCATCTCAGCCACCGTCCGTTCCAAGGAAGACGGCTCTGGCCAGGTCGTCGCGCTCGACCAACTCGGAAGCTGCGCCTTCGAACCGAACTTGGCCCTTTTCGAGGAAGATGGCCCGGTCGGCAATGGCCAGGGCCACGTTCAGCGACTGCTCGACGACGACGATGGTCTGGCCGCGTTCCTGGAGGCGTTCGATGAGGATCAGGAGGTCCTGGACGACGGTGGGGGCCAGGCCGAGGGACAGTTCGTCGATGAGCAGGACCTCGGGTTCATGGAGCAGCACTCGGGCCAGGGCCAGCATCTGCTGCTGGCCACCTGACATCGATCCGGCGCGCTGTCCCTGACGGTTGGCCAGATCGGGGAACAAGTCGAGTACGTCGGCGATGCGCCGTTCCACGTCAGCCTTGTCGGCCCGATGGACGTAGGCGCCCATGATCAGATTCTGGCGGACCGTCATATCGCCGAACACGCCCTTGCCGCCCGGTAACTGCTGGATGCCGAGTTGGGACCGTAGTTGGGGCGACGAGTAGGTGACCGTGCGGCCGTGCAGCCGCACCACGCCCCGCTGGGGAACGCCTAGGCCACTGATGACCCGGAGGATGGTGGATTTGCCAGCACCATTGGTGCCCAGTAGGGCCAGGGTCTCGCCCTTCTTCACCTCGAAGGCCACGTCGAACAGAACCTGGACTGACCCGTAGGAGAAGTCCAGGTTGTTGACCTGCAGTGCAGGGACCTCGCCGTCGCCACCGGCCCGGCGCTGTTCGTCCTGTTCGTCGAGCAGTTCCTGGACGTTCAGGGAGAGGTCGCCGCGGATGTGGCGGGCGCCCCGGTACATGATCCAGCCGCCGATGAGGGCGCTGGGCACGGTCAGCACCAGCGTGGTGACCCGAGGGCCCCAGGAATCGGCGAACATGAACGAGATGAGGCCGCCACCGGTGCCGCCGATGAAGAATATGTAGAGGGTGATGAGCGCCGTGCCGGTACCCCGTAGGCGGTAGGGGACGATGGCTTGCATGAGCGGACCGACCATGGCAAACGCCGTGCTCAGCATGACCAGCGTGGGGATCGAGAAGCCGATGAACAGCGGAACGGTTGGCATGGCCCATTGGATGGGCTTGAAGATGGCGGAGAATCCGATAAGTGCGCCCACCAGGTGGAGGGTGCGGGTCGGGTTCTCGCGCCACATCCGGTCGAACTTGGGGCCTACGTAGATCAGCGCGCCGACGGTGGCCAGGCCGGCCACGGTGCCCCATGCTCCTCGTTCGAATGATTCGAGTCCGAACTCGTCCTCTAGCCAGAGGTTCTCCAGCACCGGGGCGGTGAACAGGCCGAAGCCCAGTGCGCTGAAGCCGACGACCACCGTCTTGATGGTCTTGATCTGCATTAGACGGGAGAAGGCGGCGTCCATGGAGACGGGAAGGGGGTCGTCTTCGGTGAACGATTCGTCAAGGACGTCCTCCTTTTCCCAGCGTCCCCGCAGGGGTTCCTTCAGGAAGAAGGCGGCGATAGCGGCCACGGCCACCGGAATCCCGAGGAGGTAGTAGGCCCAGCGCCAGCCGTCAATCTCGCCGGGGCCGTTGGCTGCTGCTGCAATGGCGCCTACGAGGATCGGGCTGGTCACGGCCAGGAGGCGACCGGTGCCCTTGTCGATGGCGCCGATGCGGCCACGGATGCCGATGGGGTAGGTGTCGGCAATGACCGACGAGTGGACCGGGATGGTGTTGGCCTTGGCGATCCCGACGCCGAACCGGGCCCAGAAGAAGGTGAAGGCGTTCACCGCCCAACCTGACATGGCCACCATGGCGCCGAAGATGATGCTGGACCAGCCAATGATCGGGATCCGTCGGAACCGGTCGGCTGCCCAGCCCATGGGGATGGCGCCCAGTACCACAAAGGCACCCGATGAGCTGGCGATGAACGTGATGGTGCCGTCGCTGACCCCGAAGGTGTCGCGGATGTCGGGGGCCAGCACGGAGATGGCGGCCATCTGGAGTTCGTCCAGCGAGTTAAGGATGGCCAGTACGACGAAGGTCGCCGCGCCGCCACCCATAGCGAGCCCCTTCTTCAGCGATAGGCCGGCGCTGTTGACCCCTGGCAGCAGCTCGTCGGGGAACATGATCTGGTTGGTTTCCTGCTCGGCGTGGCGAGCGGCCTCTTCGGCCAGTACAGATGCCGCGAGGGACGCGGCGTTGCTGTCCGCGCCTGTCTCGCCGGGAGTTTCCCCGGAGGACATCGACTCCTCGGTGTGTTCTTCGGTCACGGTGTTCGCATCCCCCGGTTCCCGCTTAGCTGCGGAGGACATCCTTCCATGCGGCTTCTCGGTCGTTGGCCGGCTCCCGTGGGAGCCCCAGTGACCGTTCGGCCAGATTGTTCTTCTGGACCTCGGTGGTGCCTCCGCCAATGGAAATGGCGAAGCGGTTCAGGACCTCGGCTCTGATCCACGTGCCCTCCCGGTCGTTGGTGATCGGACCGGCAATGGCTGATGGGCCGGCCAGGTCAGCGGCGAGGTCACCAGTCAGGACCTTGGTGCCGGCGGCCAGCAACTTAGTGAGTGCCGGATCGAAGGGGGGTTGCTGTCCATCTCGGACCGCAGACTGGATCCGTTGGCCCATCAGGCTCTGGAGGCGTTCCCGGCTGATAATGCGAGCCAGGCGTTGGCGGACGGTGGGATCGTCGAGTCCACCGTGTCGGGCGGCAAGGTCACGGAGGCGGTCCGAGGCCGGAGCGCCTTCGCCGCGACCGATGAACGCCGCCTCGTTGGCCAGCACGGTGCGGGTCGGGGTCCAGCCTCCGTGAACCTCGCCCACCATCTGGTCGGTGGGGATCCGGACGCCGGAGAGGAAGACCTCGTTGAAGTGCGACGACCCGTTGGCCTGCACGAGGGGTCGGACCTCGATGCCCGGCGAGGTCATGTCGACCAGCAGGAAGGTGATGCCACGGTGCTTGGGAGCATCGGGGTCGGTGCGGACCAGTAGGAATCCCCAGTCGGTGAACTGGGCACATGAGTTCCAGACCTTCTGGCCGTGGACCACCCAGTGGTCGCCGTCCCGTACGGCCCGGGTAGAGAGGCTGGCCAGGTCCGAGCCGGCGCCCGGCTCACTGAATAACTGGCACCAGGCCACCTCGCCGCTGAGCAGAGACGGGAGGAACCGGGCCTTGAGTTCATCTGACGCGTGGGCCAGCAAGGTGGGTCCGAGCATGGCGATGGTGGCGCCGATGAAGCCGGGGTGGGAGCCGTAGTCCGCGGATTCTTCCCTAAGGATGCGGTCGGTCCATGGTGGGCGGCCACCGCCACCGAACTCGGCAGGCCAGGTCAGACCGGCCCATCCGTGGTCGGCCAGAGTCCGCTGCCAGGCACGACCATGTTCGAAGTACACCTTCGCCTCGGCGTCGTCGGGGAAGCCGGACACCTGCCAGGGATCGATCCGGGTACGGGGTTCGGCGTGTTGGGCTAGGAAGGAGCGCGACGCGGAGCGAAATTCGGCCTGTTCAG
>DPMC01000212.1 GCA_003541675.1 Acidimicrobiaceae bacterium
CTCCCGTACCAGTTTGGCGTCATCCCGCAGATCCGGAGGGACCTCGTCGACCAGCCAGGCAAAGACCTCGTCGGTCACCCGGAAGACGCCCACCAGTGCGAACGGATCCGGCTCGGCCCCCGGCTCTGGTTCCATTTCCATGAGGGTGGCCATCATCAGCCCGAGGTGTTCGGCCAGACCGGCACAAACCGCCGGGGCATCGGTCGATATGTCCAACATGGCCTCGGCCGAGCATCGAATCATGTTGGCCATCACCGGGGTGTCCAACAAAAGGTCCATGGCCTCGTCGTCGTCGAGGTTCACCACACCGGTCTCGAACCGCTCCTCCAGGTAGGGAACGAGGTCATCGGCCGTAACCCCCTTGAGCATGCACGCGGGTTCGATGGGCGGTGCATCGGGATCGGCGGCGAGCGACTGGCCGATGCCCAGGCCCACCACGGCGACCACTAGGTCACAGTCCCGAAGGGCGGCCACCGCTAGGGACGCTTGGTCGGGACGGGGACCATTGCGGGTTAGGGCCACTACCTCAGCCGGATCCACCTCGACCAGCAGACGGTCGGCCACGCACCCCAAGTCGGCCTCGGTGAGACCCTCGAGAATCGGTGCGGCAGCCGACACATCGGACACAAACCCGCTACGGGCGTCGTCCGATGAAACCGTGGTGGTCGACACCGACAGCATCGTGGTCGAGACCGCCTCGGTGGTCCCGGGGTCGGCATCGGCCGCGACCGTACCGCCGTGAGTGGCTCCCGAACCACAGGCCGAGATCACGAACAGCGCGCTAAACAGGAGACCGACTAGCGCCGATCGTGGATTGGTCCTCATGGGAACGCCCTCAAGATCGTGTGTGCACCAGGGAAGGTGATCGCCCATTAGGTGAAGGGAGGGATCGGAGAGACGGGACTTAGGCCTCAGCCAAGCCGAAGGCATCGTGGAGGGTCCTCACCGCATCCTCCACCCGCTCGCCATCGACCACACAGCTCACGCGGATGGCCGACGTCGAGATCATCTGAATGTTGACTTCGGCGGCTGCCAACGTCTCAAACATGGTGGCGGCCACGCCGGGGTTGGACCGCATACCGGCACCGACCACGCTTACTCGGGCGATCGAGTCATCCGACGTCACGCCGCCGGCCCCAACCTCGGTGGCCAGACGCTTCGTATGTTCCATGGCCCGTGCCAGATCGGCGTGGGGCACGGTGAACGAGATGTCGGTCACGCCCTGAGCGGACACGTTCTGCACGATCATGTCCACGTTCACCTCGAGGTCGGCCAGCGCACGAAACACCGTGGCTGCCACCCCGGGCTGATCGGGCACGCCGGCCAACGTCATCTTGGCCTCAGACGTGTCGTGGGTGACCGCCGAGACAATGGCCTGTTCCATTTCGGGTACCTCCTCGTCGACCCACGTCCCCTCCTGCCAGGTGAAGGCGGAACGGACGTGGAGGCGCACCCCGTGGGTGCGTGCGTATTCAACCGACCGCATGGCCGGCTTGGGACAACCTGTCGCCGTCATCTCCAACAACTCGTCAAACGAGATGGCGGACATGCGTCGAGCCGTGGGCACGACCCGGGGATCGGTGGTGAACACCCCGGTCACGTCGGTGTAGAGCTCACAGGCATCAGCGCCTAGGGCGTGGGCGATGGCCACTGCTGTCGTGTCGGATCCGCCACGCCCCAGAAAGGTCACGTCATTGTCGGTCGACACGCCCTGCGACCCACCGAGCACCGGCACCCGGCCGGCATCCAGCGACGCACGGACACGATCGGGCCGGACATCGACGATCTTGGCGTTCTGATGGTTGGTGTCGGTCAGGAAGCCAGCCTGGCTGCCGGTGAACGACTCGGAGTCCACCCCGATGTGGTGCAGGGCCATGCATACGAGCGCCATGGCCTTGCGTTCACCGGCCGTGATGAGCATGTCCATCTCACGGCCCGGGTGGGTAACCGACACCTCGCCGGCCAGCCGCAGCAACTCGTCGGTCTCCTTGCCCATGGCCGAGACCACGAGGACCACCTGGTCGCCACGCCGCACGGTTCGGGCAACGTGATCGGCCACCTCGCGCATGCGATCCGCATCCGCGACCGAGGTGCCTCCGAACTTCTGGACGATGAGTGCCACGGGGCTCCACGCTACCGGCGCCCCATGCGCCGTCTGTTGCAGGTTCCTGGTGGGCACCGGTCCGATCGATCCGCTCCCGGTCTTCGTCGGTAGGGTGCCGATCCATGGTCCAGAAGTCCCGACGTCCCAGCTCTCGAGGTTCTGGGCAACAGCGCTCGACCACCGTCCGGGTGGTGGCCGGCGTGCTGGCCCTGATGATGGTGGGCAGCCTGGCCTTCGTCGTCGTGGGCACCGCCGGATCAGGGGGCGAGGACCTGGTGACCCTGCCGGTTCCTGACGACTGCCCGGCAGACGACAAGTCCGACGCCCCGCGACTGGCGTTCACCAGTCGCCCCTCCTGGTGTCTGTCCCCCGGTGTCTCCTACACCGCGGTCTTCGACACCACCGAGGGTGAAATCCGGGTCGCCCTTGACAAGGCCCGCACCCCGGAGACGGTTAACAACTTCGTGGTCCTGACACGGTTCGGCTACTACGACGCCACGATGCTGTTCCGGTTCGACCCGTCGATCGACATCATCCAGGGCGGCGCACCGACCACCAATGACTGGTCCGACAGGGGCCCCGGCTACACCATCCCCGATGAAGGCGGCGCATACTACGCCACCACTTCAGGCCAACTCTTAGGCCCGTTCACCTATCAGGCCGGCGATCTGGTGATGGCCCGCTCGGCCGGCCCAGACAGCTCGGGCGCCCAGTTCTTCTTCGCCACCGGATCCCGGACTTCGCTGCTGGACGCCCAGGGCACCTACATCGTCTTCGGCCACGCCGATGAGGCCGGCACGGCAGTGCTACAGGCGATGATGGGCCTCTACGAGGTGGACGAGACCTCGCAGTACGGCGGTGGCCCGAGTCGGGACGTGGTCGTCCGCTCGGTCACCATCGAAGCCGACTGACCGGTCTGACCCCACCCGACACTACGAGGCCGGATCGTGCTGATGCCCGGGACGCGTCCGCCCGTCGAGCCGCCTGCCAGTACCTGGACGTTCCCCCGGGCCGATACGGCTGATGAGAACGGGGTGGTCGGCGTAGGTGCCGACGTAGACCCCGGCACTCTGCTGACGGCCTACCGGTCGGGCCTGTTTCCCATGCCCGTGGAAACGGATGGCCCCATGGCCTGGTGGTCGCCCGATCCCCGGGGCGTGCTCGAGATCAACGACCTGCGGGTGTCCCGATCGCTGAGGCGTTCGCTAGGCCGCTACGAGGTGCGTGTCGACACGGCGTTTGCCGACGTGGTGGTGGCGTGCGCTGATCCGACACGCGACCGGGGCTGGATCGATGAACGCATCGCTGGGGCCTACACCGAGCTCCACCGTCTGGGCTGGGCTCACTCGGTCGAGGCCTGGGACGACTGCGGCCTGGCCGGTGGGCTCTACGGGGTGGCGGTCGGCGGCCTATTTGCCGGCGAGTCGATGTTCCACCGACGCACCGACGCCTCCAAGGTCGCCCTACACCACCTCGTCGATCTCATGGGAACCGAAACCCATCGCCTGATCGACGTGCAGTGGTGCACGCCGCACTTGGCACGAATGGGGGCCAGCGAGATGGACAGGGATCGCTACCTGGAGCGGCTCGCCGACCTGGTCACCGTGCCCGGCCCTTGCTGGCCGGGTGAACCGATCTAGGAGCCCAGCCCGGTACGGGACCGGCGAATCGGCAAGTCGCCAGCTCGCCACCACCGACCCGAGAAGCGCCAGACCCCGGGATCGGGCGGCGTTCGCGCATCGACACCCGACTTCGGCCACAGCGCCTCGACGGCCGCCAGGATGGCCGCCAATTCTTGGGGGGTCGCACCCTCCGCGGTAACCCGGATGCCTGACTGCGCGGACTGCTCAGATTCCATGACCTATTCCTCGATCGCCGCCCGCTAGAGGGGCACGTTTCCGTGCTTGCGGCGAGGAGACTCCTCCTGTTTGGTCACCAACATCCGGAGTCCGGCCACCAGCTTGACCCGAGTGTCGGCCGGGTCGATCACGTCGTCTACGTAACCCCGTTCCGCGGCCACGTATGGGTTGGCGAACTTCTCCGTGTACTCGTCAATGAGCTCAGCCCGGCGGGTGTCGGGGTCGGCGGCATCCTGGAGTTCCCGGCGGTGGACGATCTCCACGGCTCCCTGCGGGCCCATGACAGCCAGCTCGGCACTCGGCCAGGCCAGCGACAGGTCCGAACCCACCGACTTAGAGTCCATGACCACGTAGGCGCCGCCGTAGGCCTTGCGGGTGATGACCTGGATGCGGGGCACGGTGGCCTCGCAGTAGGCGTAGAGCAACTTGGCCCCGTGGCGGATGATTCCGCCGTACTCCTGATCGACCCCGGGGAGGAAGCCGGGTACGTCTACGAAGGTGATGATCGGCACGTTGAACGCGTCACACGTGCGAACGAATCGGGCCGCCTTCTCTGAGGCCTCGATATCGAGCACCCCGGCGAAATGCATGGGCTGGTTGCCCACCACGCCGACGCTGCGACCGTCGAGTCGCCCGAAGCCGCACACGATGTTGCCGGCCCAGGCCGAGTGGTACTCGAGGAAGTAGCCGTCGTCGAGCACCGTCTCAATAACGGTCCGCATGTCGTAGGGGACGTTGGCGCTGTCCGGCATGAGGTCGTTCAGCTCGGGACACAGGCGGTCACCAGGGTCATCAGTCTCGACGAGCGGGGCCTCCTCGAGGTTATTGGACGGCAGCTGGGCCAGCAGGGCCTTGACCTCGTCAAGCACTTCATGTTCGTCTTCACACACGAAGGTGGCCACGCCGGACTTCGTCGAGTGACTGCCGGCACCCCCAAGTTCCTCGAGGGTGACCTCCTCGCCGGTGACCGTCTTGACCACGTCGGGACCGGTGATGAACATGTGCGACTTCTCGCGGACCATGAAGATGAAGTCAGTCATGGCCGGGCTATACACGGCTCCTCCGGCGCACGGGCCGAGGACCACGCTGATCTGCGGGATGACCCCCGAGGCCTGGACGTTTCGCCAGAAGATCCCGCCGTAACCGTCGAGGCTGACCACGCCCTCCTGGATACGGGCCCCAGCCCCGTCGTTGAGGCCGACGAACGGTGCGCCGACGCTGAGTGCCAGGTCCATGACCTTGTGGATCTTCTCGGCGAACACCTCGCCGAGCGCCCCGCCGAACACCGTAAAATCCTGGGAGAACAGGAAGACTTTGCGGCCGTCGATGGTGCCCCACCCGGTAATCACCCCGTCGGTGTAGGGCCGCTCCTCGATGCCGCTCTCATGTGCCCGATGGCGGGCCAGCATGTCGAGCTCGTGGAAGGACCCCGGGTCAAGCAGGTACTCGATCCGCTCGCGGGCCAACATCTTGCCCTTGTCGTGCTGGCGCTGAACGGCCCGCTCGGGGCCGGCGTGGATCGCCGACTCGCGGCGTTCGTTCAAACCGTCGAGACGTTCGGACATCGTGTGATCGGCCATGGTCGCCACAGGGTACAGAACGCGGTCGTCCTGTCCGAAAGCAGACCGGTACGGTCCGGTCATGGCCCTCGACAATGACGCCACGACGACAACCGGTAGGCCCCCATTTGGGAGGCGAGCCCTCGGTGTTTTCTGTGGTTCCCGTTCCGGCACCGACGACTCGGCGACCGACCTCGCCCGCGAGCTGGGTGGGGCCATGGCCGCAACCGGAATCGACCTCGTCTACGGGGGTTCGCGGATTGGGGTGATGGGTGCGGTGGCCGAGGCCGTGTTGGATGCCGGTGGCCGGATCATCGGTGTGATCCCGTCGGGCCTGTTCGGCGATGAGATGCCACATTGTCGCCTCACCGAGCGCATCGAGGTGGCGGACATGCATGAGCGAAAGCGCATCATGTACGCCCGATCCGACGCTTTCTGCTGCCTGCCCGGCGGGTACGGCACCCTCGAGGAGTTGTTCGAAGCAGCCACCTGGACCCAGCTGGGCCTCCACGATCGGCACAAGCCGGTTGCCCTGTTAGACGGAGGCGCACCCGGATCACCCGGCTACTGGTCCCTCCTCGAGGCGTTCCTGGACGCCATGGTGGATGCGGGTTACGCAAAGCCTGAGAACCGCGGCATCGTCAAGCGGGTGGAAACGGTGGCCGAGGTTCTCTCGCTGCTGGACTGAGACGGGTGCTGGCCGGGCTCGACTAAACCAGTTGCTACTGGTCAGGTGCGTTCGGCGGCCAGCCGACGGGCCCGCTCGGCAACACGGGGGGCGTCGATGTGGGCGCACACCGCCTCAAGGTGGTCGGCCGGGCCGGTCCACCGGAGGTCCTCCACGTCGTCCATGACCGGGGCATCGAGGTCCAGGGTGGCCAGATGCCGGTAGAGCTCGGCGTCGTCGCGCCGCTCGACCAACGTGGCAGCCAGCTTGGCGGCGCTCCGCACCGTGACATCCCAGTCCTCGGCGTCAGCCGGGATCGATTCGAGGTGGCCGTACCGGGCCAGCACGACCGAAGAGGACTTGGCACCCCAGCCAGGAAGACCGGGGATGCCGTCAGCGGTATCGCCGACCAGGGCCAGCCAGTCGGGTATCGAGGTCGGTTCGACGCCGAACTTTTCGACGACGCCCGCCCGGTCGTAGAGGACCTCCCGTCGACGGTCCAGTTGGGCAATGCCCGCCGCATCGTCAACCACCTGGGCGAGGTCCTTGTCCGGCGTGCAGATGTGCACGGCACTGACCCGAGGGTCGGCGCCGGCCCGTACCGCCGCGGCACCCATCGCGTCGTCGGCCTCGTGAGCCACCATGGCGAAGACAGTGAAGCCCGCCGCCTCCAGCACAGCCTCCAACAGCGGGAACTGAGCAAACAGCTCGGGAGGCGTTCCCTCGCCCGTCTTGTAGCCGTCGAACAGGTCGTTGCGGAACGACTCGACCACCCGGTCGGTCGCCACTCCCACGTGAGTAGCGCCGTCAGCCAGCAGACCAAGCATCGATCCCAGCACCCCCCGGGTGGCCGCTACCTCGACGCCCTCGGTCGTTATGTGGGACGGCACGGCGAAGTGATACCGGAAGAGCTCGTAGGTGCCGTCTACGAGATGGACGACCGGGATGCGGCCGGGATCGTTCACCGTCACCCCCCTACTCCTGAATCCCTTCCTGGACCAGTTCGATCAGGGTGCCGAACGATCCCTTGGGATGGACGAAGGCCACCGTCGTTCCTCGGGACCCCGGTCGGGGTTCAGGATCGATTGCGCGGCCGCCGGCGGCCACGATGGCGGCCAACGCCTCGGCGCAGTCGTCCACCCGGTAGCCGACATGGTGGATGCCCTCGCCCCGCTTGGCCAAGAATGTGGTGATGGCCGAGCCGGGTCGGGTCCCAGTGGTCAGTTGGAGATAGGACTCGCCGATC
>DPMC01000110.1:0-2435 GCA_003541675.1 Acidimicrobiaceae bacterium
TGGAATCCCTTGGCTGACAGGATGGAGTGGAAGATACGCAGGGTCAAAGAGCGACTCGCTGCCGACCCGGGATTGAAGATTTCAGAGATCCCATACGGTCCGGATCAGGGCATCGCCTACGACTACGGGACCTGGGCGCACGCCTACCTGGCCGACATGGTTAGTCCAGACGCCTTACTCGAATCCTTCTATACGAACCTGAACGACCTCGGATGGGAAGAATCCTTCGTCCAGACGTACGGCACGAGTTCAGTGGCATTCATCAACGAGTTCGATGAGTTCCTGAATCTGCCACTTACCCAACAACTGGCGATCCTGCCCTGATCTCGAGGCCCGACTCCACCTAACTAGTCGCCATTGTTCCGGAGGAAGCGTTCTAGCTCGGCTGCTAACTGCTCACCGTCGGGAAGTTGGCCACGGATGTCGTGCAGGTCGTCGTAGGCAGCTTCAAGGGTCTCGAGCATGGTCACATGCTCAGGGTTGCGGGCCACCAGATCGTCAAGGCGGCTCCTGGCGGCTAGCGACGACTCGGCTAGCGGACCATCGTCAACGTCCATGCCAGTCAGTTCGGCCACGCCGGCGAGAAGCGCCTGGGCGGCCGGCGGATAGGTACTCCCCGACAGGTAGTGGGGGACCTGCGCCCAGATGCCGATAGCGGGAATACCGGCCCGCCCGGCATCCATCTCGATCGCCGCTTGGGCACCAGCCGGAACTTCGATCGTGGCCGTGAGGAAGTCCAGGCGCTCGGCCAGTTCGGGACTACCGGCCGTACAGGACAGGCGAGTCGGCCGAGTGTGGGGGACAGCCGCCGGATAGGCCCCCATGCCGACGACCATGCAGACGCCCAGTCGTCGACACAGGTCGACCACCGCGGCAGAGAAGGCCCGCCACTCGTGGTCCGGCTCCGGGCCGTGCAACACCAGCACATCATGCCCGGCGGTCGACTCCAGCAGGAAAACTTCCAGAGTCGGCCACTCGAGCCGCCTACTGACGCCGTCGACTAGGTGCAGCGTCGGACGTCGTGCCCGGTGGTCCAGCAGTCGATCAGTGTCGAAGCGGGCGATTCGTCGACCGTGCTCACCATCGAGCAAGTGTTGTCGGGCCACCCGCGCCGCCCCAGACGCATCGATCCATCCGTCCATGGCCAACAGCAGAACTGGGTCAGCCAGCAACGGCGTCTCAATGATCTCGAGTAGTTCGGAACCCGATTCTTCGACCATGGTCAGGACGCCTTCGGTAGTCGGGAGGCTGCCTCGTGGGCAATCTGGGCGACATCGACCACCCGTTGGCCGAACAGGGTCACTAGACGAGGGTCGTTCTGGTCGCCCATGACGCCAGCTGCGTACCGGGTGTAGACACCCTCGACAATGCATGCGATCCGCCAGTAGGCAAAAGCTATGTAGAAGTCGAGATGGCCCAGGTCACGACTGGAGTGTCTGGCGTAGGCCTCGCGGATCCCGTCGACATCAGGAAAGCCCTCGATTGAGGTCGGGGGAGGAGTGCCGCCAGTCGTGCGGTCGTCGGTATACGCGATCATGCCCGCCACGTCGGCCAGCACGTCGCCGAGCGTGCACAGCTCCCAGTCCAGCACGGCGACCACCTCGCCGTCGGTGGACATCATGCAGTTGTCGAGGCGGTAGTCGCCGTGGACGATGCCAGCGCCCTGCTGAACCGGCACCCGCGACGCCAGGATCTCGTGGGTCTCCAATACCCCGGGGACTTCCCGGGTGGTCGCATCCTCGAACTGGGTTCGCCAGCGCTTCAGTTGCCGGTCGATATAGCCCTCGTGCCGTCCAAGGTCGGCCAGTCCGACAGCGTCCAAGTCGACGTCGTGGAGGCGGGCCAGTACCTCAACCAGCGACTCGCCCATCCGCGTTCGTACTTCGAGGGGCACCTTCTCGGCTTCCTCCACGTTGCGGACGATCACACCGGGAACGAAGTCCATGACGTAGAACGGGGCGCCGTTCACCTCACTGTCAGTGCACAACCCGACGATCCCGGGCACGGGTACGCCGCTCTCGGCCAGCGAGCTGATAATCCGGTGTTCGCGGGCCATGTCATGGGCGGTGGCCAGCACGTGGCCCATCGGGGGCCGACGCAATACCCACTGGCGGCCTCCGTCGTCGCCCGCGACACCGTCGGAGACTTTGAACGTCAGGTTGGACCGGCCACCGGTGATCAGCTCGAAAGTGAGCGAACCGCCATCCAGCCCGCCGACCGCCCCATCGAACCAGCGCACCAGGTTGTCATGGTCGATTCCGGCAGGCGTTGTCATCGGGAGGAACGGTAGTCGGGGCGTGGGACGAGGGGCCCACCGTGCCTGCCCCTACCCTCAGGGGCATGGACGTCACTGACGCGACATTTCAGACAGAGGTCATTGATCGGTCTGCACAGGTTCCGGTCGTCATCGACCTGTGGGCTGAATGGTGTGGCCC
>DPMC01000110.1:2837-4947 GCA_003541675.1 Acidimicrobiaceae bacterium
GACATCGACGCCAACCCCGGCGTGGCCCAGGCGTTCCAGGTGCAGTCCATCCCGGCGGTGTTCGGAATGGTCGACGGCCAGGTAGCTGCGAGTTTCGTCGGCGCCCAGGGCGAAGACGCGGTCCGGACATTCGTTGAGGGCCTGTTGCCAGGTGAAGAGGTGTCTGAGATCGACCGGCTGATCGCCATTGGCGACGAGGGGTCGCTCATTGCCGCTCTGGGTATCGAGAGTGACAATGTCGCCGCGGTGACCGCTCTGGCCCTCCTGCTAGTTGAGCGGGCCGGCGAGGGCGACCAGGACGCTGCCCTCAAGTTGTTGGAACGAATCCCCGAGTCGGCCGACACTCGTCGGATCGCTGCGATGGCCCGCACCGAGGCGGTCGACGACGTCGAAGCGACGTTGGCTGAGCTCCTGACGGCCGTCAAGGCCGACGAAGATGCCCGGCAGCGGTTCGTCGACCTGCTCGAGGTCCTCGGACCGGACGACGAACGCACCCCGGTGTGGCGGCGTCGACTGACATCGGCCCTCTTCTAGCAGAGCCTTTTGAGGCGACACGGTCGTCGCCACTCACGGCGTTCCCTCGGTTGACGCAACCGTTCGTGGGTGTGGCATGTCCGAACCTGCCAATCCGATCCGAGGCCGGGTCGTCGACCTGCTTTCCAACCGGACGCCGACCCCGGCCCGGTGTACCGTCGACTGGGTGATCGTCGAGTTGGGCCCCGACCACCGCTACGACTGCACCCACCGGTCGCTCGTCATGGGAATCCTGAACCGCACCCCGGACTCGTTCTGGGATCGCGGACGGTTCTGGGAGTTCGACGACTTCCTCCGGTTGGCCGAGGCCCATGAGGCCAACGGCGCTGACCTGTTCGACGTCGGCGGCTCCAAGGCCGGTCCGGGGCCCGAGGTGACCCGGGACGAGGAGATGGAACGCGTGGTGCCAGCCGTAGAGGCCCTGCATGCCCGGTTCGACCTACCCATTGCCGTGGACACATTCCGGGGTTCCGTGGCCGATGCGGCCATGGAGGCCGGCGCGTGCGTGGGCAACGACATCAGTGGATTCGCTGATCCGACGTTTCTTCCAGCGTGCGCCCGCCACGGTGCGACGGTGGTCGCCACCCACGTACGTATCGGTCCGAGGATTCCCGACCCGACGCCGAGGTACGACGACGTGGTGGCCGACGTCCGCGAATTTCTGGCCGAGCGCGTCCGCTGGGCGACCGAGGCCGGGATCCCCGCCGGGCGGATCATCATCGACGCAGGCCTCGACCTCGGCAAGACGCCCGACATGTCGATCGAACTCCTCCGGCGTTCCGGGGACCTGACCACCTTGGGTCAGCCCATCCTGTTGTCGGCATCCAACAAGGGATTCCTCGGCGAGGTGACGAGCAACGGCCTGGAGGATCGGGTCGAGGCATCGTGGGCGGCCCACGCGCTGGGCATCAGCGGCGGCTGTCGGATCCTTCGGGCGCATGACGTCCGGGGCGCCCGGCGGGTGGCTGACGTGATGGCCAATGTCATGGCCCCTGTATGAGCATGCCGGCCATCGTGTTGATAACCGGCGACGACGACGCCCTGGTGACCGAGGCCGTCCGGACCGCGGTCACCGCGGCACTCGACGGCGAGGACCGTTCGTTGGCCCTCGAGGAACTCACCGAGGAGGACTACCGCACCGAGGATGGCTTTGAGGTGGCCCGTCTGGTGGACGCCGCCCAAACCCCACCGTTCCTGACCGGGCGACGGGTGGTGGTCGGACGTCACCTTGGACGGTTCAGTGACAAGGAGTCGGTGATGCCACTCGTGGGTTACCTGGCCGACCCGTTGGATAGCACGGCACTCATCGTCGTCTGGGAGAAGGGCCACGCCCCAGCCCAGCAGCGCCTCAACCCGATCCCTAAGTCGTTGGCCGAAGCCATCAAGGCGGCCGGTGGCGAGGTCCGCAAGACAACGGTGGGGCGGGGGCGTGAAGCCGACCAGTGGCTCGACGACCGGATCGCCGCGGGACCCGTCGACCTGGATCGACCAGCAAGGGCTCTCGTGGCCCGCCGCCTCGGTGAAGATCGTGCTGGAGTGGTGCCGCTACTGGAGACCCTTGCCGCGGTGTTCGGTC
>DPMC01000085.1 GCA_003541675.1 Acidimicrobiaceae bacterium
TGCGCCGTTCCTTCCGCACTACTTGGACATGTCATCCTTGAGCCATGCGGACATCGACCATCACGCTGAGCGTAGTGCTTCTCGTTTCTGCGTGCGGGGGTAGCCCGCACTCTGGCCTTCCGTTGAGCGGTGATCCGTTGTCAAAAACGGCTGATGCGATGATTGACCATCTCGTTCGCACAAGCGTTTTGGTCAACAAAGACGTTGGCGTCGAGTTACTCACCGAGAGTGAATACAGGTGTGCCGCGGGGAGGTTGATAGCCGAGTTTGGACCTGAGGCCGTTCACGACGCGTTCTCTCAGGTTGCCGAGCCTGACCTGTTCGACAGCGTGATCGCTGGGTGGTCTGAGGCCATGTTGAGGTGCGGCGATTTTCGGAAGTGGGCCGCTTCTTTCTTAGTCGAAGAAGTTGAGGCGACTCTGGATGTCGAGTTGGGGCCCGAGTTCTTCGACTGTTTGGTGGAAGAACTCCCAGAGGACGCAGCCCATGCCCTGGTAGACGAGCAGGTATTTCATACCTATGCGAACCCCTTGTACGACAAGACGTTGCGATGGGTCAACTTCGGTGTCCATGTACCTCTCAACTTCTGCGCTCCCGAGATTGCTCCAGTGCTCGGTGCGCTAAAGGCAGCGAAGGGGAGTGGCTCCTAGGTACGAATCCCTAGGTGTAGATACGCGCAGGCATCTCAGGGCTTGACAGAATGTCCTCGTGGCCGATCCGACCAGAGGTTTCGTCAACGATGGCTCAACAAGCGTTGAGAACTGGCGTGGAATCGTGCTGTTCGGCCGCAATGTCGCCTCCTACAAGTTCGCCTTGGCCAAATCGCTCTTGGAGGTCGCCGCCCAGGGGCACGAGGCCGTCGCACTTGCCGACCTAGCGGTGCCGTTCAGCAGCCATATCTGTGAACACCTGACACATGCCGACCGGCAGGGAACCTTTAGGAGCAGCCGGTTCCTCGACGCCTGCCGCTTCTACAACGCCGGTCGTATCAGCAGAGACGAACTAGTCGCAGCCACCGAAGTCTTCGGCTTCAACAACGTGATCGACGCGTTCCACACGGTCGGCTCAGGCGAGGTGCCGACACGGTTCTTCCACGACGAACGCTCGAAGTCCACCGGCGGAATCCGCATCACCGACGACGTGTTCGAACTCGCCAACGGTCCGGAGGCCGCCAGCCTCGCCGGAGAGGTCGAAGCACGATGGCGCCTCGTCGAAGAAGCGTGGGCGAAACGGGCCGACGGAGACCAGATGGTGATCCTCTACGACGCCCCACGGGAAATCCTCGTGCCGGCGTTGACCGGCAAGCGCAGGACGATCACCGAGGTACGCCCAGCGCTCAACGGCTACCAGAAGGGCCACTGCTTCTACTGCTTCCAGCCGATCTCGGTTTTCGGTGGGACGGGCGCCCAGCGCAGCGATGTGGACCATTTCCTGCCCCACAGCCTCATGGCCAGGGGCCTACCGATCGACCTCGACCAAGTGTGGAACCTGGTCTTGTCCTGCGAGCGGTGCAACCGCGGCGAAGGCGGCAAGTTCGCCAAGGTTCCCCACCGCACATACCTGACTCGTATCTCTCGCCGCAACGAGTACCTGATCGGCAGCCACCACCCGTTACGCGAGACACTCATACATGCGACCGGGTCCACCAAGGGTGAGCGAGTTAAGTTCCTCAACGCCGCCTACGACACAGCCCAGATGGTCGACGGTCGGACGACCGGATGGAAAGCCGTCGATGAAGAAGACTGGAGGTTCTGATGGATGACTGTCCGTTCTGCCAGATCGCCGCCGGCAACTCCGACACCGAATTGGTCGCCGAGTCCGCCCACTCGGTGGCCTTCTACGACCGGTATCCGGTTAGCGAAGGGCACGCGCTGGTGATCGCCCGCCGCCACGAAGCCGACCTTTTCGACGTTGACCCAGAAGAGCGCTCCGACGTCTGGGCGCTACTCGACACGGTCCGGGAACTACTCGTAGAGCGGTTCAATCCGGACGGGTTCAACATCGGGGTCAACACCAACGAGGCTGCCGGACAGACAGTCGACCACGCCCACATCCACCTCATTCCCCGCTACCTAGGCGACGTAGAAGACCCCCGGGGCGGCATCAGATGGGTGATTCCCGAAAAAGCGCCCTATTGGGACTAGAAGACACGGTCCTTTTGTGGAGTCCCTGGTACTCGCTAAGTGGAGCCAGCCGCAATCAGGACATTCCGAGGGCTCCCGGTCTCTACCGGATCCGCCGAGCCGGCATCCCGGGTCTGGACTACGTGGGCCAGACCGGTGTCCTTCGACAACGGATGGGCAACCTCAACGGCGTCTACGGCGATGAGATGCCCTACAACTCGCCGCACACCGCCGGGCCAGGGTTCTGGGCGCTGCGACAAGACCACGATTGCGAGTTCGAAGTAGCGGTGGCCGAAGTGCCCGGTGGCGTGGCGGTCCGGAAGGGCATGGAGTGCCTGATCATCTCGGAGCACCGGGTCGAACATGGCCGTTCGCCGACGTTGAGTTTT
>DPMC01000177.1:0-3451 GCA_003541675.1 Acidimicrobiaceae bacterium
GCCACCTGGTTCCGGATCTCGAACCGGACCAGTTCCTCGGGATCTAGTGCCTTGGGGGTCTCGTCATCGGTCATCGGTCATCGACGGTAGTCGTCGTCCCCTCCACAGGTGGTCACCATGCCCGTCCGGTCGCGGCAGCGGGGCTTTCCACCCTCAGTGCGGGGACCCCTGTAGTGATGTTTCAGACGGCGTCTACTCCGCGTTCGCCGGTCCGGATACGGACCAGGTTGCCGACATCGGTCACCCAGACCTTGCCGTCGCCGATCTTCTCGGTGCGGGCGGCGGCCACTATGGCATCCACCACCTGGTCGGCCACGCCGTCGTCGACTACCACCTCGACTCGGGTCTTCGGGGTGAACAGCACCTTGTACTCGGTCCCTCGGTAGGTCTCACTATGGCCGCCCTGTCGTCCGAAGCCCTGGACCTCGCTAACCGTCATGCCCTGAACGCCGAGGGTGGCGAGGCCGTCCTTCACGTCGTCGAGTTTGAAGGGCTTGATGACCGCCGTGACCAGCTTCATGGTGTGCTCCCGTTCGCCGAGGCTCTTGCCCGCCTCTTTGGAGCGAGCTTTGTTGATACGAACTATCATCTGTACCACTAACGGATGCAAGGATTTGAAGAACTACTGACCATTTCTGTTTATTTGTACTGATACAATATACGTTGCATGCAGACAGGCCCGACCATCGCCGACTCGATCGACCCCACCGGTCGACGCCGCCGCCTAGTCATTCGCCTGGATGCCAACGTCTCGGTCCCTCTCTACGAACAGTTGAGGGCCCAGCTGTCGGTGATGGTGGCCGTCGGCCACCTCGTGGCGGGCTCCCGCCTTCCCACCGTCCGCGACATGGCCAGTGCACTCGCCTTGGCGCCCGGCACGGTGGCCCGGGCCTACCGCGAACTGGAGGCTTCCGGGGCGCTCGAGGGTCGGGGGCGACGAGGCACCTTCGTGGTTGACGAGCCGCCCCACTCCGAGCCTCTCCGACAGCGCCGCGAACGCCTGGCCGCGGCCGCCGACCGCTTCGCCTTCGAGGTCCGCCAACTGGGCGTCGACCGCGACTCCGCACGCCAACTCCTTGACGAGGCCCTCACCCGGGGAGCCGACGCCGAACGGGCGTCCTGATACCCACCCGGTCAACCACCGTTTGGACCCTCAGGTACCGGCAATCAGCTTCCAAAGACGGGCGCCGGCTCGGGGCCCTCGGCGATCGACCGGTGTACAGCCTCGCCCACCTCGTCGACGGTGAACCGACGCTCCCCCACCGAGACCACGGGGCCGTGCTGCCATCCATCGCACACGTTCAACTGGCCACCGGTGGCCTCGAAGACCCGGCCGGTCACGTCACAAGCCTCGCTCCCCAACCAGACCATTAGGGGTGACACGTTGGCCGGGTCCTTCTCGTCCCATGCATTGTCGGGTGCATCGCCGTAGAACACGCCCTCGGTCATGCGGGTCCTCGCATCGGGGGCCACCCCGTTGACTAACACCCCGTAACGGCCCCACTCAGCCGCCGCCTGGACGACCAGCAAGGCGATCCCGGCCTTGGCCGCCGCATAGTTGCCCTGCCCGATGCTGCCCATCAGGCCCGCGCCGGACGACGTCATGACCACCCGACCGGCCACCTCCTCACCGCCTTTGGACCGCTCGCGCCAGTGGGCAATGGCATGACGGGCCGGGGCGAAGTGCCCCTTCAGGTGGACCCGGGTCACCGAGTCCCACTCGTCCTCACCCATGTTGGCCAGCATTCGATCCCGAAGGAACCCGGCGTTGCAGACCAGCGTGTCGAGGCGGCCCCACGTATCGACGGCCCGGGCCACCATGGACTCGGCCTGATCCCAGTCGGCTACGTCCGCTCCGTCGACAATGGCTTGACCACCCATGGCCTCGATGACGGCCACCACTTCGTGGGCCGGGCTCACGGCCGCATCGGGGTCCTGTCCCTCGCGTCCCACCCCGAGGTCGTTGACCACCACATGGGCGCCCTCAGCCGCAAAGGCCAGGGCATGGGCCCGCCCGAGACCACGACCGGCTCCGGTCACGATCACCACCCGTCCGTCACAACTGCCCATTGAAGTCCTCTCCATCGAAGCGGTCCCTCGGATCTCCGTCGTCTTCAGCCCGCCACCCTAGGGAGCCCACCCTAGGGAACAGAGCCTTCAGGCCAGCCATACGGTGGTCCTGCCAGGGGTAATCCGGTACGGGCAACTACGTCACGCGAACCTGGCCCACGATCGTGCCGGCCCGGTTGCGGAGCAGTTCAGGGCCATCGTCCGGGAGGCATCCCAGATCTGTCAGCAGGTGGAGGACTGCCGCATCGGCGGCCCGCCTCGCCCCGTCCCGAACCTTCAACCCCAGGCCCAGACCACTGGCAGGTAGGGCAGCGCAGAACACGCCCTCTGCGCCGGTCTTGACCACGGCGGAGCCCGACGCCGCGCGGATGATCCGGGTGCAGGTCCGGTCGCTACCAGCCACGTGGAACGGTTCGGCACGCATGGCGTCCAACAGGCGGGTGGCCGGTGCGTTGGCCGCCGCCGAACCGAGCCCGGCCCAGGCGCCGGCAAGGCCATCGAGGGGCACGGACCAGACCGGGATACCACATCCGTCGATGCCGGGAACCTGGCTGTCCAGGTCGACCCCGCAAGCCTCGGCCAGCGCCGGAGTCACGTGATCGGCATGCAGCGGATGGGAGGGATCCAGGTATCCGTCCAGTGGCAGGTCGAGGTGGCGGAGAACGGTGAGGAAGCCGACGTGCTTGCCAGAGCAGTTATTGTGCGTCTGGTCCGGTGTGTCACCGGCCGCCACCATGTCGGCGGCCGAGCCCTCGTGCATCGGAAGGTGGCTTCCACACGCCAAGGCATCGGCGTCCAGACCGAGTCGACCGAGCCAGGCCCTGACAGCGGAGACATGACCCGGCTCACCGTCGTGACTGGCGCACGCCAGGGCCAACTCGACATTGCCCAGACTGAAGGCGTCGGCGGCGCCGGTGGTCACAAGCGGCAACGCCTGGACGGGCTTGCACGCTGAACGGGGCATCACGTCACGATGGGCATCGCCGTGGGCGCGGACCAGTCGGCCGTCTGCATCGACGATGGCCACGTCAACCTCGTGTCGACTCTCAAGCCGATCACCCCGAGTGACCTCGACGACCAGCGGAGGGAGGTGCGACGCCGGGCTCATGGGAACAGGATTACTCAGCCAGAAGCTCCGTGGTGGTGGTCACCACCGACTCGTTGCCCCGAGGGCCGTGGATCCGGGAGTGGAGTACGTCGATGGTCCGACTGGCCGTCGTCTGAAAGAGAAAGGGAAATAGGGCGTGCACCGTTGCGGCCATGGCAGCAACAACCAATCTTCCGGCTGCCGAAAATGCAAACCGAGCGTGCTGCGACCACGTCTCACCGACCGATGCCGGATGCGCCGTGAACAGCGTGGATGGATGCCGGGGGTTGACGT
>DPMC01000177.1:3789-5104 GCA_003541675.1 Acidimicrobiaceae bacterium
GTGGGAGTTGGCGTCGTAGTGCGTGACCACGGCATGAACCTATTGGAGAATCCCCGGGATATCCGTGCGCTATTGCGATATCTCAGCCTATTTGTGCATTGGTTATCCAGATATAACCTCTAATCTGCAATATACTTGCACGATGGATATCATCGATCGGGATCTGCTGCGTCTCCTCCAGGACGATGCCTCCCTCTCCACCACCGAACTCGGCGAACGGGTCGGCCTCTCGGCCACATCGTGTTGGCGGCGGGTCCAACGCCTTCAGGACCAGGGCATCCTTCGTGGACGGGTGGCCCTCGTCGATCCAGCGGCGGTCGGACGCGGCCTCACCGCCCTCGTGGAGATCCGCACCACTGACCACTCCGCCGATTGGTTGGAGCAGTTCACCCTGGGCATCGCCGAGTTTCCCGAAATCGTGAACGCCTGGCGAACCAGTGGTGAAGTGGACTACATGCTTCGGGTACTCGTCCGCGACATCGCCGCCTACGACGACTTCTACAAGCGGATGACCCAGCGTGTCGGTTTCTCGGGCTTCCGTTCGATCTTCGTCATGGAGGAACTCAAGTCCACCACCGCCGTCCCACTGGACGACCACGCCTGAGATCGCCGGTCAGCGGGTGACGCCGACCACCGCACCCGAAGTGGCCTTGACCAGGTCCTTGGGCTTCACGGGGAACACCGAATCGGGGGTGCCGGCCGCCGCCCACACCTCATCGAAGTCCATGAGATGAGGGTCGACCAAGGTCCGCAACGGAACGGTGTGCCCCAGCGGCGGCGTCCCACCAATAGCGAATCCGGTGGCCGCCCGGACCTCGCTGGCCCCGGCGATCCTGATCTCAGTACCCAGGTAGGACGCCAGGCGTTCCTCATCGACCCGGCGGCCGCCTGAGCACAACACGAGTACCGGCCGGACGTCGGCCATGAACACCAACGACTTCACGATCTGATCCACGTGGCAACCCACGGCGTCAGCCGCATCGGCCGCCGTCCGGGTTCCACCGGGATATAGCTGTACCTCGATGTCGAGCCCCGAGGCCTCGGCTTCGACGGTGAAGCGCTCAATGGCGTCGCTTCGTCGGCTCATGGGTCGAACTCCCGGGATCGAAGGGGCGGCCGATGCTCGGTCCGTCCAGGTTCTGTGCAGCCCACATGATGCGTGGGCCACGCGACGATTCTAGGGGCGGGCGAAGCGCGCGGTACCGTCCGGCCCATGGCTTCCATCGATCCGCGTCGGCTCCTACTCGTCCACAACCCGGTCTGAGGGAAGTCCCGGGGCGCCCTCGAAATTCTCGAGGAGCGCGGCGTCGAGTTC
>DPMC01000177.1:5419-7574 GCA_003541675.1 Acidimicrobiaceae bacterium
CGTCGAGTTCGACGTCATCGAGTACATGGACGAGCCGCTGGATCACGACCTGCTGGTGCGAATCCTGGACATGGTCGCTCTGGGCCCTGCGGAGATGATCCGCCGGGGCGACGGGTTCGATGCGTTGAACGTCAACCCGGCGTCGCTGGACGATCCGACCGTCGTGGTCGACCTGATCTCCGCACATCCCGAACTCATGCAGCGACCCATTGGAATCCTCGGCAACCGGGCAGTAGTCGCCCGACCAGCCGATCGCATCCTCGAACTCCTCGACACCTGAGATCTCCAATCGACCGGTGACCCGATGACTGCTCGCAGGACGAGAACCAGATGAGCAGGCCCCTGCTGGCTGAAACGGTGGCCGAGGCCGCCCGCCGGTTCGGCGACCGGGCAGCGTTCCAGTTGGCCGACGGCACCGAATTGTCCTACCGGGAACTCGACCGGGCCAGCGACGAGGTGGCCGCCGGACTAGCCGGCCGAGGATTAGGGCCCGGAAACGTCCTCCTTCTCTCCCTGCCTTCCGGCCTCGAGTACGCGGTGGGATATCTGGCGGCCGCCAAGGCCGGAGTGACCACCGCTGGTGCCAATCCCCGTCTCCGGGCCCGAGAACGATCTCGCATCATCGAGGCCGTCGATCCTGACCTGATCCTGGCCAACGACGCCCTCTCCGACGGCATTCCCGAAGATCGTCGCGTCGAACTGGTCGGTGACGGTAACGATCCAACCCAACTGCTAGCCGGCCTCCGGGGCCACGGCGAAGTCGTCCCGGCCGTCCCCGCGGACCCTTACCGGCCGACCTGCATCTGTTTCACATCCGGCACCACCGGCGACCCCCGCGGCGCCTGGTTCACCGACCGGCAACTGGTGGCCATCCACGCTCTGGATGCCGGTGGCGCATGGGGATCGGGCGGTCACATGGTCAGCGGCACGGCGTTCGCCCACGTCGGCGTGATGACCAAACTCGGGTGGCAGCTGGCCTCAGGCGCCACCATCCACGTCATGGACCGCTGGACAGCCAGCGGCTTCCTGGACCTGGTGGAGCGGTACCGCCTCCCGGCCGTGAACGGGGTGGCCTCCCAGATCTCGCTCCTCATGCAGGAGCCTGGATTCGACGATCGAGACCTGTCATGCGTGCAGTCCATCGTGGTCGGTGCAGGGCCGTCACCGCCAGCGCTGGTCATTGAGGCCCGCGAACGATTCGGTGCCGCCTATTCGATTCGTTACTCGTCCACCGAATCCGGTGGCACCGGTCTGGGTACGGCCTTGGACGCCGACGATGACGAGGCGCTCCACACGGTGGGGCGACCCCGCCCAGGGGTTGCCGCCGAGGTCCGCGATGACGACGGTCAGGCCCTCGTCGACGGCGAGGTGGGCGAGCTCTGGCTACAGACGCCGAGCGCCATGTCCGGCTACTGGAACGACCCAGAGGGCACCACCGAAGCCCTGGTCGACGGCTGGCTCCGCACCGGCGACCTGGCCCATGTGGACGACGCCGGTTGCTTCCGGCTAGCCGGACGGGTCAAGGAGATGTACATCCGTGGCGGCTATAACGTCTACCCGCTCGAAGTCGAAGCGGTGCTGGGCACCCATCCCGCTGTTGCCCAGGTGGCTGTGGTGCCCCGGCCTGACTCAACCATGGGCGAGATCGGCGTGGCCGTCATCGTTCCGACCGATCCGGACCACCCGCCGGCCCTGCATGACCTGGTGGCCCACGGTCACGACGACCTGTCGGGCTACAAGCTGCCCGGGGCCATCCGCATCGTGGATCGGCTTCCGCTGAACGCAGGCGACAAGCTGGACCGCCGAACCCTGGCCGCCCAAGAGGCGCGAAGCCAGACAGGCGACTGAACTCCTAGCGGCGGCGGCCCCGACCGGATCTCCGTTCCCGGCCCACCTCACGTTCACGCTGCTCGGCCAGTTCGGCCCGCAACGAACGGAAACGGTCAACCCGTCGGTGATCCACCCGGCCGGCTTCCACCTCGGCCCGGACTGCGCAGTCCGGCTCGGCATCATGGGCACAATCGGCAAACCGACAGTCGGCGGACCGCTCCTCGAGGTCGCCGAACACCCGGGAAAGAGACTCCTCGGCATCCCAGATCCCCACGGCCCGGATTCCCGGCGTATCGACCAACAAGCCCCCGCCAGGACGCAGGAC
>DPMC01000035.1 GCA_003541675.1 Acidimicrobiaceae bacterium
CCAGCGATGGTCGGATCGGCCATGTCGCCGGCGACCAGAGTGAGTCGGTCAGCTCCCGGCTTGGCTCGGAGGCGGTCCAGCATCGACGGTGAGGCATCCAGCCCGGTGACGGTCAGGCCCCGGTCGGCCAGCGGGAGAGCGAGTCGGCCCGTGCCGACGCCCAGCTCCAGCACGGTGCCTGCCGGCCCGGCGAGGGTGTTGACCCGATCGGCTACCTCGCTGGGGGATCCGATCTGGGTGATGGCGATCCCGCCGTCGACGCCGTACCACTCGTCGTAGACCTCGGCGATGGTCTCGCCGTAGGTCTCGCTGTCGTACCCGTCCATAATCCAGAGTCTGGGGGAGGGATCGGCAAACTCCAATAGGGACCCGTGGACCGGGTCGGCCGTAGCCTTGACGTCGTGGGAGTGGAGCTGACGAACGAGATTCCCCAGAAACGGGTCTACCTGGATCATGCGGCAAGCACGCCGGCCCGGCCCGAGGTGGTGGCCGCCATGTTGCCGTGGCTGACTGACCACCCCGGCAACCCGTCGGGTTCCCATGCCGCGGCCCGGGAGGCCCGGCGGGCGGTCGACGACGCTCGCGACCATGTGGCCGTCCTAGTCGGGTGCCTACCGGGTGAGGTGGTCTTCACCTCTGGGGGGACCGAGGCCGACAACCTGGCTGTGGACGGCGTGGTCCGGGCCACCGGTGGTCTGCCGGTGTGTAGCGCGGCCGAACATCCGGCGGTTCTGGAGCCGGTACGTGACGCCGGCGGGCTGGTGGTGCCGACCGACGCCGGTGGCTGTATCGACCTCGAGGCGCTGTCCGAGGTGCTGGCCTCGGTCGACGCCTCTCCGGCGGCCGATGCCCCGGAGACGGGGATCGCCCTGGTGTCGGCCATGGTGGCCAACAACGAGACTGGAGCGGTGACCGACATCGACGCGGTGGCCGCGGTGGTGGCCGAGCATGCGCCCGACACCGTTGTGCACACCGACGCCGTGCAGGCCACTGCATGGCTGGACCTGCCCGCGACGGTCCATCGAGCCGGGTTGGTCAGCATCACTGGCCACAAGTTCGGCGGCCCCAAGGGCGCCGGCGCACTGGTGGTGCGGGCTGGGGTGCCGTTGGCGCCCGTCCTACGGGGTGGTGGACAGGAACGAGAACGGCGCAGCGGAACCCAGAACGTGCCGGCCATCGTGGGCCTTGGCGAAGCAGCCCGTCTGATGGTCGTCGAGCGTGACGCCGTTTGCCAGCGGGTCGGAGCCCTCCGGAACCGGCTGGAAGACGGGCTGGTGGAGGCCGTCAGCGGAGCCCGCCGGACGGTGCCCGACGGAACGCCCCGGACCCCGGGGGTGGCCCATCTGTGTTTCGATGGCATCGAGAGCGAAGAGTTGTTGTTCCTGCTGGAAAGGGACGGAATCGCGGCCAGCGCCGCGTCGTCGTGTGCCAGCGGGGCTCAGGAACCCTCACCGGTCCTGGCCGCCATGGGCATCGACCGGGTGACGGCAGCGGGATCGCTACGACTGTCCTTGGGGTGGGCCAGTACCGGCGCTGACGTAGACCATGCCCTCGCCGTCGTCCCGGCGGCCGTAGAGCGACTTCGGGCCCACACCCGTTCGTTGCAGTCCAGATGACCGACCAGAGCCACGCCGTGTCTCACCCGTTGGGAACGCAGGACGGCGGCCCGATCGGGCCGGTGATGGTGGCCATGTCTGGGGGCGTCGACTCGTCGGTGGCAGCGGCTCTACTTCGCGACGCCGGCCATGAGGTGGTGGGGGTGACCCTTCGACTGTGGGGGGGCGAGTCCGACTCGGGGTGCTGCGCGGTGTCCGACGTCGACGATGCCCGTCGGGTGGCAGACGCCCTGGGGATCGAACACCACGTGTTCAATCTGGGCGATGACTTCGAGCGTGACGTGGTGGCGCCCTACGTGGCCGCCCACGCGGAGGGTCGCACTCCGAACCCATGCGTGGAGTGCAACCGACACCTCAAGTTCAACCGACTCCGGCACCGGGCCTCCGCTCTGGGCTTCGATCGGATAGCTACCGGGCACCACGCCCGGATCGTCCAACGGCGCGACGGCACCCGCCGCATTGCCCGGGCCGTCGACTCGGCCAAGGACCAGTCCTACGTGCTGCACATGCTCGACCAGCCACAGTTGGCCGGACTGCTGCTGCCCATAGGCGACCTGAGTAAGGACGAGGTCCGGCGTCGTGCGGCGGCCATAGGACTCCGGACGGCCGACAAGCCCGACAGTCAGGACGTGTGCTTCATCACGCGGGCCCACGGTCGGGAGGACTTCTTGGGCCGACGTATCCCGCTGACGCCCGGCCGGGTGGTGGACGGATCCGGCGCCGAGGTCGGTGCGGTTAACGCGATGGAGTTGGTGACCATTGGCCAACGTCGGGGGATGGCTCTGGCTGGTGGTGGTGCACCCCGTTACGCGGTGGCCGTGGACCTTCCGACAGCCACCGTGACCGTGGGGTCAGCCGCCGATCTACTGGTCGACGAGACCCCGGTTGAGAGTCTGGTCTGGACCGGCGATCACGTGGATACGGACGGACTGGCAGCACAGACGAGTGCCCACGGGACGGCCGAACCGGTGACGGTGCACGCCAGTCTGGAGAGGTCTCCGGACCGATGGCAACTGCGATGGGTCCGACCTCACCGTCGGGTGGCGCCAGGCCAGAGCGTGGTGTTCTACGAGGGCGACGAGGTGGTCGGCGGAGCGACGGCCGCCTGACCTGTTTCAGGCCACTGACAGGTGGCCCGTTTCAGCCCACTGGCAGGCGACGTCGGGCCGCTTCGGCAAGGACCACGTCGGGACGGACCGGGGAACACAGGAAAGCCTCGATGGCTTGTACCTCCATGGCAGGCGTTGCAGCCCCGCCACGGGACTTGACGGGCAGGACGTCATGGGGCCGACGGCAACGGATCTCGAGGGCCAGGCCCCGGGCCTGCTGGGTGAAGTCGCTGGCACCGGTGTGGGCCGCTGCGGCGCCGAGCTGATCCAGTCCGGCCCTCTCGAGAAGAGTGGGCTCGGCAAGGGCCAGGTGGTCGTGGAGGACGAATCCGGCGGGTACCAGCACGATCCAACGGCGGGCCAGCCGGTGCAGCGACCGGAGGGAGAGAATGGTCAGCGGGAGACCGACGGCGGTGACCACGGCTCCGGGCACCCACCGGGAGTGCAGAAGGAGGATCGGGCCAACGGCCGCGCCAGCGACGGTCACAGCGGTGGCCAGGGGGCCGAGGACTAGAACGACCGGGCCGGGCGCCCGCAACAGGAAGCGGCGCTCGTCGCCGTACGAAGCACCGTCCACGAACCGGTCGGCTACCGGAGCGTCGAATGAGGCCAAAACAACGAGGATCCCGGCAAGAAGTGCGAAGCCGATGTGCACGAGGTCATCGGTAACGCTGGCGCTCCATACGGCGAGAGCGGCGACGCCCGGACCACCGACGCGCAGCACGGTCAGGGTCACCGGCAGCGGTACGAGGGTGGCCGTCAGACAGAACGCCCAGCAGACCCAGAGCGCCGCTGAGGTAGCCGAACGCGGTCCCGGGTCCATTCCATGGAGGGCATCGGCGACGGCGGGACCGATCAGGATCGGGAGGAGCACCCAGATGGCTCGCAGACCCGAGACGCCAAGTCGCTCGGCGCGGCGTCCCGGGTGGTCGTTCGTCCGCGACGAGGCCACGGAGGAAACCAGTGAAGGAAATAAGCGTCGAGCCACCACCCCACGCTAGAGCCCGCTCCGGGGCCTGTTGCGGGCCCTCGGTAGGATCGTTTCGTGGACGGGCACAGCCAACGGATCAATGAACTTCGGACCCTCATCGCCCACCATGACGAGCGGTACCACGAGGCCGACGCTCCCGAGATCCCCGACGCCGACTTCGACGCCCTGGTGGTCGAGCTCCGAGCGTTGGAGGCCGAGCGCCCCGACCTGGTGACCGCCGATTCGCCGACCGCACGGGTAGGTGCAGCGGGCCGGTCCACGTTTGACGCGGTGGCTCACCGGGTCCCCATGCGGTCGCTGGACAACGCCTTCGACATCGACGAGTTACGGGCATGGTCCGAAAGAGTCGTCAAGCGACTGGCGGCCGATGGGTCCGCAATTGGGACGGCCGAGGAGGCCGTTGAGAATGCGAACGACCCCCCGGCGGTGACGTGGGTTTGCGAGCTGAAGTTCGACGGCCTGGCTGTGTCCATCCGCTACGAGGACGGTGTGCTGGTTCAGGCGGCGACCCGTGGCGACGGACGAGTGGGCGAGGACGTCACGGCCAACGTCCGCACCATTGCCGACGTCCCCGAAAGGCTGGCCGACGGGGCCCCGACGGTGGTTGAGGTCCGCGGCGAGGTCTACCTGGGTCTCTCTGCGTTCGCCGCTCTGAACGCGGCGCAGGAGGAGGCAGGAGACAAGACCTACGTCAACCCGCGAAACACAGCTGCCGGGTCGCTCCGCCAGAAGGACTCCGCCGTCACAGCGACCCGCGACCTCTCGTTCTGGGCGTACCAACTAGGTGAAGTGGTCGACGGTCCGGAGCCGGCCTCCCATCTAGAGACGCTGCGATGGCTGGCCGGACTGGGCCTGCCGGTCGACGGCCACGTGGCGTCATTCGACGACTTCGAAGACGTGGTGTCCCACGTGGGAGCCGTCGAGGCCGCTCGTCACGATCTGGACTTCGAGATCGACGGGGTGGTCGTCAAGGTGGACGACCTGGCGTTGCAGCGGTCTCTCGGGTTCACGGCTCGGGCGCCCCGCTGGGCCATTGCCTACAAGCTGCCTCCTGAGGAGCGCACCACCCGCCTGCTGGACATCGAGGTATCCATCGGTCCCGGAGGCCAGGCCACGCCATTCGCCCGCCTGGAGCCGGTGTTCGTGGGTGGTTCGACTGTCGCCGCGGCAACCCTCCATAACGCCGACCAGGTGGCCGTCAAGGACGTCCGTCCGGGCGACGTAGTGGTGGTCCGAAAGGCGGGCGACGTCATCCCCGAGGTACTCCGGCCCGTCCTGTCGGAGCGACCCGACGGACTGGCGCCGTGGACCTTTCCGACGGCGTGTCCAGCATGTGACGAACCGCTGGTCCGGCCCGATGGCGAGGCGGCCACGTTCTGTGGCAATCACGCCTGCCCCCGACAGGTCAGGGGGCGCATCGAACACTTCGTGTCACGGGGTGCCTTGGACATTGAGGGCTTCGGTGAGCAGCGGGTTGACCTGTTCGTGGGTGAGGGCCTGCTGAACGACGTGGCCGGCGTGTTTGCCCTGGACTACGACCGGATCGCCGGATGGGACGGCTTCGGCGAGACCTCGGTCGAGAACCTGAGGCGGGCCGTCGAGACCTCCCGGGAGCGTCCGCTGGGACGGCTGCTTTTCGGCCTCAGGATCCCCCACGTTGGGACCACGGTGGCTGATCTTCTGGCGGCGGCCTTCGGACATCTCGATCTGCTTCAGGCGGCCACCGTCGAGGACCTCGAAGCCGTCGAGGGGCTCGGCCCGATCATCGCGGCCAGCGTGCACGAATGGCTCCGACAACCCCGCAACGTCGACCTGCTAGGTCGACTGCGGTCCGCTGGCGTGAACCTCGAGGCGCCGACCACCGACCCAGGCGACGCGGTTGCCCAGGTACTCGACGGTATGGCCATCGTCGTGACCGGAACACTGGCCGGTCAGAGTCGGGACGAGGCGAAGGCGGCCATTGTCGCCCGGGGTGGCAAGTCGCCGGGCAGCGTGTCGGCCAAGACAACCGCCTTGGTCGCCGGTGAGGGCGGCGGATCGAAGCTGGTGAAGGCCGAGGAGCTCGGTGTCCCGGTTCTTGATGAGGCGGCGTTCAACCTGTTGCTGGCGTCCGGGCAACTTCCCGGCTGACCCACTGACCAGTTGGCCCATCCAGCGGTTGGTTGGACGATTGGCTGGGGCCCGCCCCCGGGTCAGCCGTCGACCCGGAAGCACCAGTCGATGGTGGCGGTGCGGTCGGTGTTGCGGACTGGCCAGTAACGCACCGTGGCGCATACCTCCTGAGAGGGGAGTCGCTCGAGGGCCAGGCCGGCGTCGGGTCGGAAGATCACCGAGTTCAACGCCTTCTCGACCCTCTGCTGGTCGAAGGGGATGGCGGTGCCACCGATGTGGACGATCTCACCCACCCAGCCGGCAGCGAGGATGGCCCCCACGTTGGCCTGAGGCAGGACGGTGTCCCCCCGTGCGGGCAGGAGTTCAGACACGGCCGGATTGGTCGACACCGATACGTCGCCGAGGTTTTCGCTGGGTAGCAGAGCGGCCAGCACCAGCACGCCCACGCCGAGGCCCATGAGCACGCTGATGACGAGGGCACGGCGTCGGGTCACGGGCGCAGGCTATCCATAGCGTTCGGACGGGTAGCCTCCGGGGGTGACCGACGGATTCACCGACGGGGCCCCCGCCGGCCCGGGCGGCGCCATGCCCGCGCCAGGCCGGATGCTGGGTGGTCGATATCGCCTGGGTGGTGTCATCGGCACCGGCGGCTCGGGCACCGTGTACCTCGCCGACGACTTGTCGCTGGGTCGCCAGGTAGCCGTCAAGGTGCTCCATTCCTCGCTGGTCGGAGACCAGGCGTTCGTCGAGCGGTTCCGGGCCGAAGCCCGTCTGGTGGCCTCGTTGGCCGACCCCCACGTGGTGGCCATCTACGACTGGGGGGTCGACGGGCAGGCCTACCTGGTGACCGAGTACCTGGGTGGTGGCAGCCTCCGCAGCATCCTGTCGTCGGGTCGCACGCTCACGCCGTCGCAGATGCTGATGGTGGCCCTCGAGGCCTGCCGGGCACTGGACCATGCGCACCGCCAGGGCATCATCCACCGGGATGTCAAGCCGGCCAACCTGCTCTTCGGACAAGACGCCCGCCTGCGTATTGCTGACTTCGGTCTGGCCGACGCCCTGACCGGCTCGACCAGCCGGGAGTTGTTCGGCGGAGGCGGCGTGATCGGCACGGCACGGTACGCCTCGCCTGAGCAGGCCCAGGGCCATCCGTTGGACGGTCGTTCCGACGTCTACGCCCTCGCCCTCTGCATGGTCGAGGCGGTGACCGGCCACCTCCCCTTCGTGGCTGACACCATCGCCGACACGCTGGTAGCCCGCGTCGGGCAGAACGTCCCCATTCCCGAGGCCCTCGGACCGCTGGTGCCGGTGGTCGCTAGTGCCGGGACCGCTGATGTGGAGAACCGCCCGTCGGCCCGTGAACTGGGCCGTCTACTACTCGACGTGGCTGGGCGGATGTCCCGACCCGAGCCACTGCCCCTCGTGGGTCCCGGCGAGGTCGGCGCCGCCCCGATGCCCGGCGAGGCCGAACACGGCGCACCGTCGGTGTTCACCGATCCCGGCCCGGCCACCCAGGCCCATTCCCCGATCCAGGCCCATTCGCCGGTCCACGGACAGAC
>DPMC01000166.1:0-3191 GCA_003541675.1 Acidimicrobiaceae bacterium
TGTCCGAGTTGAACGTGGCGTACTTCCTGGAGTGGCCGACGGCCAACCAGGTCGCCCAGGTTGAAGAGACCTACGACGAGCGTCTCGGCATGACCGTGAACTGGCTGCCGTTCGGTTCCGGCGGCGACATGGCGTTGGCCATGGAGTCCGGCGACATCGACATTGCCTACAGCCAGGGCTTGACCCCGTTCGCCAACTTCGTGACCTCAGGGTCCGAACTGGAGATCGTCGGTGTGGCCGTGAGCTATGCGGACGCCGACAACTGCGTAGCGCATCCGGACTACGGCGTGACGGCGGCCAACGCGGCCGAGACACTGGCCGGACAGAAGATCTACGCCCCGGTCGGCAACGTCACCCACTACAAGTTGCTGAAGATGCTGGGGCACCTCGGGGTGCCGCTGGACAGCTTCGAGCACGTTCCCTCCGACGGTGGTGCGGCAGCGGTCGCAGCCTTCGAGAGCGGCGACGTGGCCATGGCGTGTGCCTTCGGCGGCGGTGTGCTGTCGATGCTTGACGCCGGCGGCAACTTGGTGATGACCGGTTCGGAGCAGGAGGCCATCGGCATCCGCGTCTTCGACATCATCTCGATCCCGACCCAGTTCGGCATCGATCATCCGGACGTCGTCGAGACGTTCCTGCAGGTGACCGAGGAGGCCAACGCGGCCTACGCCGGTGGCCGCCGTGCCCTGGAGGCCACGATCGCCGAGGCGGCGGGCATGACGGTGGAGGGCTCCAACGCCCTGCTGGACATGTTCTCGTTCCCGGATCGGGCGACCCAGTTGTCCGACGCGTGGTTGGGCGGGACCGTCCAGGACGTGATGAAGCAGCAGATGGACTTCTTCGTCGAGCAGGGTGAGATCCCTGAGGCGTTGGACTCCTATGACGCGTTCGTGAACACGTCGTTCCTGAGCAACATCAGCGACGTCGAAGTCGTGATGACGTCCAGCGGCGCCGGCGAAGGCGGCACCGTGACCATCCTTTACTGGCAGGCCGCATCCACGCTGAACGCGTACCTGTCGGGTGGTTGGAAGGACCGTGATGCTTCTTCTGTGATCCTTGAGCCGTTGGCCGAGTTCGATGACCAGGGCGTGCTCGTTCCCGCGCTGGCCACCGTGATCCCGACGGTTGCCAATGGTGGCGTTTCCGAGGACTTGACCAGCATCACATGGAAGTTGCACGAGGGTGTGGTGTTCTCTGATGGCACCCCGTTGACCTCCGACGATGTGGTCTTCAGTTGGGAGTACTGCTCGAATCCCGATACCGGTTGTACCGGTGCGTCGGGCTTTGACGGTGTGACCTCTGTGGTTGCTGACGACGATCTCACGATCACGATCAACTTTGCTGAGGCGACTCCGTTCCCCTACGTGCCGTTCGTTTCGAACAGTTTCCCGGTTATTTCTCGGGCCCAGTTCGGCGACTGCGTGGGCGCGGCCTCGGCCGAGTGCACGGATGAGAACTTTGGTCCGATCGGTACTGGTCCGTTCAAGATCGAGTCGTTCACCACGAATGACACCGCGGTCTACGTCATGAACGAGAACTACCGCGGCGTGCCCGACGGTAAGCCCTACTTCGGGCGTGTCGTGATCAAGGGCGGCGGCGATGCTCCCTCGACGGCCCGCTCCGTTCTGGAGCTCGGTGAAGCCGACTATGCATGGAACCTGCAGGTTGAGCCGGAGATCCTGGCCAGCATGTTGGCCGGCGGAAAGGGCAGGGTCATCTCGGCCTTCTCGACCATGGTCGAGCGCATGATGGTCAACCAGACCAACCCGGATCCGGACCTCGGCGACGACCGTTCCGAGTGGCTCGACGGCACCAACCCCCACCCGTTCCTTACCGATCCGGTGGTCGGCCGTGCCCTCTCCATTTCCCTGGACCGTCAGACCATGGTCGACGTCGGTTACGGCGAGGCCGGTCGTCCGACCTGCAACGTGTGGCCTGCGCCGCCTGCCCAGACGTCGACGTCTAACGACGAGTGTCTGACCCAGGACATCGATCTGGCCAACCAGTTGTTGGACGATGCTGGCTACCTCGACACCGATGGTGATGGGGTGCGCGAGACGCCCGACGGCATGCCGATGAAGATCCTGTACCAGACGTCCACCAACACGGTGCGTCAGGCCACCCAGGAGCTCGTCAAGCAGGACTGGGCCAAGATCGGTGTGGATACCGAACTTCGAAACATTGATGCTTCGGTGTTCTTCGGTGGCGATCCGGGTAGCCCGGACACCTACGGCAAGTTCTACGCCGACATCGAGATGTACACCAACGGTGCAGCTGGTGTGGATTCGCAGGCCTACATGGGCAGTTGGACCTCGTCGAACATCAGCGGCGAGAGCACCAATTGGCAGGGCAGCAATGTTCAGCGCTTCCAGAGCGACGAGTATGACGCTCTGTACGCCGAGCTGACCCAGACCGCGGATATCGATCGCCGTAACGAGATCACCATTGCCCTGAACGACTTGGTGGTTGGCAACTACTCGATCATTCCGTTGATCCACCGGGGCAGCGTCTCGGCAGCGTCCAACTCGCTGACCGGGTACAAGCTCAACCCATGGGATGCAGAGTTGTGGAACTTGGAGGAGTGGGCTCGGGACTAATCGTCCTGACCTGATCTGAGAACCGTCAGACCGGAGGGGCCCGCGGCATACTGTGCCGCGGGCCCCTCCGGTCGGGTTCGTTTTCGGCGGGATCCCGCCTCATGATTTCGGCCCGCTAGGCGAGAGAGGGGGAGGGAGATGCTCTGGTTTATCGGTCGCCGAGCGGCGATTGCCGTGCCGACGCTGGTTGCCATCAGCTTCATCATTTTCGCCATCCTTGATCTGGCGCCCGGCGATCCAACTTCCCACCTGCCGCTAACCATCCCCCGAGAGGTTCGGGAACAGATCCGCGAGTCCATGGGGGTCAACGACCCGTTCCTGGTCAAGTGGCTCCTGTGGGTCAAGCAGGTCATGATCCACGAGCCAATCAGCCTGATCGAACAGCTGTTCAACGTCCAGATCGGCAGCGGCGAGCGGACCCGGGTCATCTCCTGGCAGTCACGAGGTCCGGTGGTCGAGACCATTGCGGAGCGTCTTCCCCAGACCACATGGGTGATGGGCCTGGCCTTCGTGTTCGGGATCCTCATTGCCGTGCCGGTTGGCGTCATCTCGGCCTACAAGCAGTACTCGGTGTTCGACCAGATCGGCACCTTC
>DPMC01000166.1:3528-5603 GCA_003541675.1 Acidimicrobiaceae bacterium
TCTCGATGGTGGGCTACTCGGTGCCGACCTTCTTCACCGGCCTGTTGGCCATTGTCATCTTCAGCGTGAAGCTGGGCTGGTTCCCGTCGTACTACGACACGACGCTCGAGGTCACCGACTGGAGTTCGTTTGTGGCCCAGATCAAACAGATCGTGCTCCCAGTGGGCGTGCTCTCAATGTTCAACGCCGCGGCCCTAAGCCGATTCACCCGGTCGTCGATGCTGGACAACCTCTCGGAGGACTACGTCCGGACAGCTCGATCCAAGGGCCTCAAGGAGAAGCGGGTCTTGGTGCGCCACGTGTTGCGCAACAGCCTCATCCCGGTTGTCACCCTGATCGCCCTGCAGGTGCCGGGGATCTTCGCCGGCGCCCTCATCACCGAACAGATCTTCCGGATCAACGGCATTGGCCACCTGCTGATCAGCTCGATCCACGGTGGTGACATTCCGATGGTCCAGACGCTGTCCTTCCTGATCGCCGCACTCACGGTGCTGTTCAACCTCGTCGCCGATGTGGTCTACGGGATGCTCGACCCGAGGATCCGTTATGACTGAGTCCAAGGTCCTCGCGAGCCCGGAGGTGGTCGTCGCTACCGCGTCGGGAGCGGGCCCCAAGCACCGGTCGCTCCGCGGCGACGTCTGGCGCCAGTTTCGCCGTCACAAGGGCGCTCTCGTAGGCCTGTGTGCCTTCCTGTTCGTGACGGTGGCCAGCTTCGTCGGGCCGTACCTGATGCCCTACGACGCGGTCGAGATCGACATCAAGATGCGAAACTTGAGCCCGACGTGGAGCCATCCGTTGGGCACCGACAATCTGGGCCGTGACATGGTGGCCCGCTCCATGGTTGGGGGCCGTATTTCACTGCTGGTGGCCATCACGGCCATGGCGTTGTCGGTCTTCCTGGGCACCACGATCGGTGTTCTGGCCGGGTTCTTCAAGCGGCTCGACGGGGTGCTCATGCGCCTCACCGATCTGTTCCTGGCCCTGCCGGTGCTGCCCCTTTTGCTGGTCATCATCATGTTGTTCCGTGACAGTCTGCGGGCCACCTTCGGTCCGGAACAGGGCATCTTCATGCTCATCGTGTTCATCATCGGCATCACCAGCTGGATGCAGACCGCCCGGGTGGTACGGGGCGCGGTGCTGACCATCAAGGAGCAGGAGTTTGTGGCCGCCGCCCACAGCATCGGGACCCGGCGCCGCAACGTGATCTTCCGCCATATTCTCCCCAACTGCCTCAGCCCGGTCATGGTCGCCGCGGCGCTCGGCATGGCGGTCGCCATCATCACCGAGTCGGCGCTGTCGTTTCTGGGTCTCGGGTTCCCGTCGGACTTCCCGACGTGGGGTCGGCTGCTGTACGACGGTAAGGACTTCATCAACCTGACCCCGATGCGGGTCGTCGGACCGGGGGTGCTCATCTCACTCACCGTGATCAGCGTCAACTTCATCGGCGACGGCCTGCGGGACGCACTGGATCCCAAGCTCCGTAGCCGTTGAGCCGCTGGGCTGCTGGACCATCCGGGGCTCGTATCGACGGCGGAACTGGACCAGACTGACGCCATGACCACCATTGACGAATCTGACGTCTACTACGCGGAGGGTGAACCGTCAGGCTTGGAGGAACTCGACGAGGCTCAGATTCGCGTCGACCTGGCAGCTGCCTTTCGTTTGGCTGCCCGATTCGACCTTCACGAGTCGGTGGCCAACCACTTCAGCGCTGCGGTCTCGCCCGACGGGAAGCGGTTCCTCTGCAATCCGAAGTGGCGGCACTTCTCTCTGGTTCGGGCCAGCGAACTGATCCTGTTGGACGCCGACGACCCGTCGACCATGGAGCGACCCGATGCGCCGGATCCTTCGGCCTGGTGCATCCACGGGGCCATCCATCAGCGCATCCCCACGGCCCGGGCCGTTCTGCACTGCCACCCGCCGTACGCCGCAGCTCTGATCGGTCTGACCGATCCGACCATTCCCCCGTTGGACCAGGCTACGGCCCGGTTTTGGGGCCGGATCGTCTACGACTCGGAGATGGGCGGGCCGCCCGACGACCCGGTCGAGGGTGCCCGGGTGGCCGAGGCCATCGA
>DPMC01000166.1:5930-7162 GCA_003541675.1 Acidimicrobiaceae bacterium
CACTCGGTGATGATGATGGGCAACCACGGGGTGACCGTGGTCGGTGAGTCGGTGGCCCACGCGTTCGAGGAGCTCTACTTCTTGGAGCGAGCCTGTCGGACCACGGTGCTGGCCTTGAGCACCGGTCGACCGCTCAGCCCCATGGGTGACGATCTGGCCGACTCGGTGGCCCGCATGTGGACCCGGTTCACCGACCAGGGTGTGGCCCACTTCGCCGAGCAGAAGACCCTGCTCGACCGCGACGACCCGTCGTACCGGGACTAAGCCGTGGCTGAGGCGTCCGACGATCGTGCATCGGGCGGCCAGGTCGAACGACGAGCGGCCAACCGGGCGTTGCTCGAGCACGTCATCTCGCTGTTCGGGACCGGCCGGGCAGGCGAACTGTCCGAGTGCTACACCCCGGACTGGGTCCTCGAGCTCCCGTTTGCCGACCCACCGGTGCGTCTCGAAGGCGGTCGTGAGATCGGCAACTACCTGGCTTCGCGCCTGGGCACCTTCGTGTTCACTCTCTCGCTGACTACCGTGCACGAGTGCCTGGATCCCGATCTGCTGGTCGTGGAATACGAGTCCGACGGCCACGTGACCCACACCGGCAGGCCCTACCGAAACACCTACATTGCCCTCTGGCGTTTCCGGGACGGGAAGGTCTGTGGCGTCAAGGAGTTCCCCAACCCGATGGTGGCCGCCGAGGCTCTCATCCCGGTGGTGTCCGGCAGCCCTGACGACTTCGATGCCGGGGACGGACTGCCCGACGACGAGGAGGAGGAGTAGCCGGGGTGGTCGGACCGCCGCTGCATCGGCCGCCGTTTCCTGTGGGCTGGTTCGCCGTGGCTGGCGTCGACGATCTTCCCGGGGGCGTCCTTGTTCCGTTGGCCGTGTTCGGTCAGGACCTGGCTGTCGGACGGACTCCGGACGGTAGGGCACTGGTCACCCACTCGGTCTGCCCGCATCTGGGCGCCGACTTGGCCGTCGGCGGACGGATCGACGATGACGAGGTGGTGTGCCCGCTGCACGAGTGGTGTTTCAGCCACAGTGGGGCGTGCACGTCGGCTGCCGATGGCCCCATCCCGAAAACGGCCCGGTTGAGGGTGTGGCCCACCGAGGTGGTCGGCGGCACCGTGTGGGCGTTCAACGGTCGTGAGGGTGAGCCGCCGACCTCGCCACCGCCTGTTCTCGACGCCGTCGCAGACACCGGCGTTGAAACCCGATATCGAACCACCGCTGAGGCCGGC
>DPMC01000162.1:0-2146 GCA_003541675.1 Acidimicrobiaceae bacterium
CATCGATGCGCGAGGCGCTAAGCGGCCTGGTCGTGGAGGGGCCGGTGCTGGTTGCTGAACGGGCGGTGGCGGCCGGTCTCGGCCGTCGAGGGGCGACGTCGGTTGGGGGTGAGGCCCACCTCGTCGAGGCCGCCGACGGGCTCGTCTGTCTGAACCTGGCCCGGCCCGACGACGTGGCTTCCATTCCGGCTCTCCTGGAATCCACCATGGATCCGGCTGACTGGCCGGCAGTGCGTCGGGCTGTCTCCCTTCTTGCAGGTGCAGAACTGGCCAAGAGGGCCGACCTGCTCGGCATGCCCCTCGGCGTACCGGGTACTGCACCGGATCGACCGCTAGTGGTGACCATCGGTGCTGACCGGGCCGAGGTGAAGAGGCAGCCGCTGGTCGTCGAATTCGGTTCGCTCTGGGCGGCCCCGCTCTGCGGCGCGCTTCTGGCCCGGGCCGGATGCCGGGTCGTGAAGGTGGAGAGCGTGCAACGACCGGACGGTGCACGGCGCGGCCCAGCGACGTTCTTCGAATCGCTAAACGGAGCTAAGGAAGAAATCAGCGTGGACCCATCGACGGCTGACGGCCTCGAACTGGTTCACATGCTGGTTGATGCGGCCGACGTGGTGCTCGAGGCCAGTCGACCCAGGGCATTGGCTCACTGGGGGATCGCCGCTGCCGAAGAGGTGCAACGCGGCACGGTGTGGGCCTCGATCACCGGCTACGGGCGAACTGGTCCGAGGTCGGGTGGGGTGGCCTTCGGTGACGATGCCGCAGTTTCCGGAGGACTGATGCTGCACGACCCGCCGGGCTTCGTGGCTGATGCTGTTCCCGATCCGGTTACCGGTTTGTTAGCCGCCGTGGCAGTCCAGGCCGCCCTGGCGGACGGGGTTGGTGCCCTCCTGGACCTCTCGTTGGCCGGTGTCGCCTGTTGGCTCGCCGATCCGCAAGTAGACCAGAGTGCGGATTGAAGCACTCCAAAGCGATGAAGTTCTCGTATTCCTGACGGAGCATCAGATACCCCTTCCGGCCTACCATCAGCCCGTGAGCGAACAGATGACCGACGACGATGATGCTCAGGACCTGGACGATGATGCCCAGAACCTGCGAGCGTCCGATGGTCGGGTGCCCGGGCGCCGAGGTCTGGCCACCCGCCAGAAGATGCTTGATGCCACCGGCGTCCTTCTTGACACGGTGGCCTACCGAGACCTCAAAGTTGTCGACATCGCCCGCGAGGCCGGCACGTCGCCGGCCACCTTCTACCAGTACTTCCCTGACGTCGAAGCGGCTGTGCTGGCCATGGCGTCCGACCTCGGCGACGCCTGGCACGAGGATCTCTCCAAGCTCGTCACCAACCGGGACTGGGAGGGCGACCCCGACGGGTCGGCCCACCGGGTGGCTGACGGCATGCTCGAGTTCTGGACCCTCCACAAGCCGGTCCTGCGGGTACTGGACATGGCTTCGATGGAGGGTGATCTCCGGTTCCGGGAGATCCGGGCCAACCTGCTGGCCGGGGCCACCGAGGCGCTGATGGACCTGGCGGCTGAACGGCACATTCCTGGCGATCCGATGGCGTCCGCCGGTGTGGTCGTCGGGATGCTGGCCCATGTGGCCAACCACCAGCACGGCCTTGAGCGTTGGGGTGTCTCCCACGATGTACTGGTGGACACGGTGGCCGGGATCATCCGCCGAACCATCCTCGGGGTGGTCTGATCCCTGAGACCTGACCCGGAGCCACCTGACGGGTCACCGGTAGTCTCCATCGGGTGACCCCCCGAGTTCGCTTCGCCCCTTCTCCCACCGGCTACCTGCACGTAGGTAGTGCCCGCACCGCACTGTTCAACTGGCTACACGCCCGCTCGACTGGCGGCACCTTCGTGTTGCGTATCGAGGACACCGACGCCGAGCGGAACCGCACCGACCTGACCGACAGCCTGCTGGCCGAGCTGGAATGGTTGGGTCTCGACTGGGATGAGGGCCCGTACTTCCAGTCCGAACGCTGCGACCGGCACCGAGAGGTCGTCGAGGACCTCCTCGGCCGGGGTCTGGCCTACCTGTGTGACGCGGACAACCAGGAAGTGGCGGGATCGACACTGGTCGAGGGTCTAGCCGTGCGGTTCCGGATGCCGGTCGGAGCGACCATGGCCTTCGCCGACGTGGT
>DPMC01000162.1:2555-3686 GCA_003541675.1 Acidimicrobiaceae bacterium
TGCTGGCCAATGCGGTGGACGACGCAGACATGGGCATCACCCATGCCATTCGTGGTGAGGACCTCTTGTCGGGGGTGCCCAAGGTCCTCCTCCTATTGGATGCCATCGGGGTGTCCCGGCCCACCTACGCCCACCTGCCCCTACTCGTCAACGAGCAGCGCAAGAAGCTCTCCAAGAGACGAGATGACGTGTCGATCGGCGACTACAGGTCCCGTGGCTATCTCCCGGAGGCCATGGTCAACTACTTGGCCCTATTGGGGTGGGGCCCGCCTGATGACGTCGAGGTCAGGCCGCTTTCCGAAATCGTGGAACTGTTCCGGATCCAAGACGTGAACAAGGCGGCTGCCTTCTTCGACCTCAAAAAGCTTGAGCATGTGAACGCCAGCCATCTAAGAGGGTTGTCCAAGCCGGACTTCATGGAGCGGGTGGCCCCCTGGGTCGGCACCGATGCGCCATGGCCGGCTGACCGGTTCGACACCGGCCAGTTCTCGACCATGGTCGACCTCGTCCAGGAGAAGCTTCGGACGTTGAGCGACATGCCCCGATTCGTGGACTTCCTCTTCCTGGAGGATCCGGTCGATGATCCCGACTCCTGGGAGAAGGTGATGGTGAAGGGTCCATCTGCTGCCGCCATGCTCGATGGAGCGGCGGTGGCGCTGTCGGATTGTGCCTGGGACACCGATTCGGTCTTGGCGGCAGTCGCTGCTGTCGGGGAGTCGTTGGACCTCAGGCTCGGGAAGGCTCAGGCCCCGGTTCGGGTAGCGGTGACCGGTCGCACCGTCGGACCTCCGCTGTTCGAGACGATGGCCGTGTGCATGGAGCGCGACGAGGTGCTTCGGCGGATCGCCCGGGCGAGAGCTCGTCTGTAGTACCCGTCACGACCGCGACGACGACCTGTCGCGTTGGTCGTTGCAGCCTCGCCGTTACGCTTACCGGGCCCTCAGGGGTCCACCTTCGGGGGTGGTGTAATTGGCAACACAGCTGGTTCTGGTCCAGTCGTTGGGGGTTCGAGTCCTCCCCCCCGAGCAAGAGGCGGCGTCTGACGTCGTCGCTACAATGACCGCCGCTCTGACGGTTCCGATCCCCGGATCGGTGGCGTCGGACGGCTCTGGCCCCGTTCGTCTAGAGGCC
>DPMC01000152.1 GCA_003541675.1 Acidimicrobiaceae bacterium
GGCCCGCGCCCCGGTGGTCGGATCAGGCTGTCCCCCAGCGTGCAGCGCCCGGGTCCGGAAACCCCACTCGCGGTCGGTCATGGACAGAATCTAGGCGTCGTGCATGCTGATCAACCGGTGACCGTCAGACGTTGGGCCGCCTTCTCGCCGCTCATCCAGGTTCCGGACCGACGGCCGCCGGCCGGTCCGAGTGGCTCCACTGTGACCAGGACCCCACGAACAGGCGGCCCCGTCCCAGCCCGGCGTGCTCCATGGCCAACAGGTCGTGGCACGCGCTGACCCCGGATCCGCAGTAGGCGACCACGTTGGTGGCGTCCACCACCCCGATCTCCTCGTACCGGGAGACCAGGTCATCGGGTGACCGGAACCGGCCGGTCCGGGGGCCCTCGACCTCGAGGTTCACAGCAAACGGTGCGCTCCTCGCCCCTGGGACGTGCCCAGCCCGCGGGTCCATTGGCTCACTCTCTCCCCGATACCGCTCAGCACCACGAGCGTCTAGCACGATCCCCTCGGCCCCTCCCGACGCCGCCAGAGCGGCCACCTCGTCGATGGTGGCCACTGCACCGACAGGCCAAGGTTCGACCGGCATCACCACCGGCGATCGGACGGTCGGCGAGGTCTCCAGCGGCCCATCCCAAGCCCCGACGCCACCGTCGAGCAACGCTGCAGGTCGGCCCAGTACACGCAGCATCCACACCAGGCGTCCGGCGGCCATCCCACCGGCATCGTCGTAGGCAACCACCGGGTCGTCCCGCCCGATGCCCAGATCTCTCATCGATCGAGCAAACGCCTCGGGCGTGGGCAGCGGATGGCGACCTACCTCGGAACCCGGTGTCGAGGTCAGGTGTTCGTCGAGGTCGACGAAGACGGCGCCCGGGAGGTGGCCGGCGTCGTAGGCATCGCGACCCGATCGGCCATCCAGGTACCACCGCACGTCGCACATCACGACGCCCCGAATAGCCGCCACCTCAGAGGCCTCGACAATGGGGGCGAACTCATATCGGGTCGGCACGCCACGAGCATCCCACCGGGAATGCCCCTCCTGATCAGCGCAGCCCCGTACGGGTAATCAGATCGGTAACATTGCACTCTGATTCTTACTCCCCTAAGGTTCCGGTCATGCTCCACCGGCTCCTCGCCCCACCTCTTGCGTCCACTCTGGACACCCGCAGCGATGCCTTCGCCCAGAACCGCTCTGACATGGAAGAGCACCTGGCCGTGATCGAGGAACTCCTCGACGAGGCAGACGCCGGTGGGGGTCCCGAGTCGATGGCCCGCCTCCGCTCCCGGGACAAGATGCCCATCAGGGAACGAATAGCCCATGTGGTCGACCCCGACAGCCCATTCCTCGAGATCAGCCCGCTGGCCGGATACGAGTCCTCGTACACGGTGGGCGGGGGCTTCGTGGTGGGGATCGGCGTGATCGCCGGCGTCGAGTGCGTCATCTGCGGAAACGACCCGACAGTGCTGGGCGGCGCCATGACCCCCTACATGGCCAAGAAGTGGATGCGGGCCATTGAGATCGCCCGCCACAACCGGATGCCCTACGTCAGCTTCGTGGAGTCCGCCGGTGCCGACCTACGGGTCCAGACTGGCGGCGGCTCCGGCGGGCGGCGGGCCAGAACCGACCACTTCGCCGAGACCGGTCGCTTTTTCTACGAGATGATCGAGCTCTCCAAGTTGGCCATCCCCACGATCTGCGTGGTGTTCGGGTCGTCAACGGCCGGCGGGGCCTACCAGCCCGGTATGTCCGACTACACGATCTTCATCAAGGAACAGTCCAAGGTCTTTCTGGCCGGGCCCCCGCTGGTGAAGATGGCCACCGGAGAGGACGCCGACGACGAGACCCTGGGCGGCGGCGCGATGCACGCCGAGAAGTCCGGTCTTGCCGACTACCTGGCTAATGACGAGATGGACGCCCTACGCATGTGCCGCGAGGTCGTGTCTCACCTCGACTGGCGCAAGGCCGGCCCCGATCGGTCATACGAGGTGACCGAACCGATCCACGACGTTGAGGGCCTCATGGGCATGGTGTCCAAGGATCTCAAGCAGCCGGTCGACGTCAGGGAGATCATCGGTCGAGTTGTCGACGGTTCCCGATTCGAGGATTTCAAACCCCGGTACGGACCGACAATGATCTGCGGGTTCGCCACCATCCACGGCTACCCGGTTGGAATCCTCGGCAACAACGGCGTGATCTACCCGGAGGCCGCTGAGAAGGCCGCCCACTTCATCCAGCTCTGCAACCGGCAGGACACACCGCTGGTTTTCCTTCAGAACATCACCGGGTTCATGGTGGGCACCGACTTCGAAGAGGCGGGAATCATCAAGAAGGGCTCCCAGATGATCAACGCCCTGACCAACTCCACCGTGCCCCACCTCACGGTCATCATCGGCGCCTCCTACGGGGCGGGCACCTACGCCATGTCGGGGCGGGGCTACGAGAACCGGTTCACCTTCCTATGGCCGATGGCCAAGATCGCCGTCATGGGCCCCAAGCAGATCGCCGGCGTCATGTCGATCGTGCGACGGGGCCAGGCAGCCCGCAAGGGCATCGAATTCGACGAGGAGGCAGACGCCGAGATCGTTCGACAGGTTGAGGCCGCTCAGGAGAAGGGGTCTCTCGCACTGGAAGCCACCGGGGCGGTCAGCGACGACGGGATCATCGACCCACGCGACACCCGCACGGTGCTCGGACTATGCCTGTCGGTGGTGAGGACAGCGCCTGTCGAAGGTGCCGAGAACTACGGGGTGTTCCGACTGTGAATCACACCTCCAACGTCCCGATCACGGGGGTACTCGTTGCCAACCGCGGCGAGATCGCCTCTCGGGTGTTCCGCACCGCCCGCTCCATGGGCATGCGTTGCGTCGCCGTGTATGTCGACGCAGATGCGACCGCGCCCTACGTGGCCGAGGCCGACGTGGCCGTCCGACTCGACGACGGGGGCTACCTCGACGGCGACGCTCTAGTAGCGGCCGCCAAGGCAGCCGGCGCCGATGCCGTGCATCCCGGCTACGGGTTCCTAGCCGAGGACGCGGCCTTCGCCATAGCGGTATCCGATGCCGGCCTGACGTGGATCGGCCCGACGCCCGACGTCATCGCCTCAATGGGCGACAAGATCTCGGCCAAGGTCGCTGCGGTCGCCGCCGGAGTCCCCACCCTTCCGTCCTCGGACGACCCCACCAATGATGAGGCCGTGGGCTATCCGCTCCTGGTCAAGGCAGCAGCGGGCGGCGGCGGCAAGGGCATGCACCTCGTAGAACGACCCGAGGACCTGGCCGACGCGGTGGCAACCGCACAGCGGGAGGCCGCAGCATCGTTCGGCGACGACCGGGTGTTCCTCGAGCGGTACGTGGCCCACTCCCGCCATATCGAGATCCAGATCCTGGGTGACGCCCACGGGAACCTGGTGCACCTCGGTGAACGGGAGTGCTCCATCCAGCGCCGCCACCAGAAGGTGGTCGAAGAGTCCCCAGCCGCCGTGCTCGATGCCGACGACCGGAACGCCATGGG
>DPMC01000306.1 GCA_003541675.1 Acidimicrobiaceae bacterium
TCGATTCCCGTCCACCTCCGCCAGTCGCCGCCCGACCCGATGAACGAGTCGGGCGGCCGGCCCGTTGGTGGGACGGTCCGAACCTGGTGGCTGGTTTCTCAGACCGCCAGCAGGTCGCGTGCGCCTGTATCGCTGCTCGGGTGACGGAGCTTGGACATGGCCCGGGCCTCGATCTGACGGATCCGCTCCCTGGTCAGGTTGAAGTGCTCCCCGACCTCCTCGAGCGTGCGGGGCTCGCCCCGGTCCAGCCCGAAGCGCAACTTCAGGATCTCCCGTTCACGGGTATCCAGTGGTGCCAGTAGACGGCTGATCTCCTCGGGCAGTAGCGAGGTGGCTGCGACCTCGAACGGCGACTCGGCCGCCCGGTCCTCGACAACGTCACCTAGTTCGGCATCACCGTCCTCGCGCAACGGTTCGCTCAACGACAGCGGTTCGGCCGCGAAGCGCAACGCCTCGGTCACCTTCTCCTCGGGCATCTCGACCTCGGCCGAGAGCTCAGCAAGCGTGGCCTGACGTCCGAACTTCAGCTCGAGGCGGGACCGTGCCTTCTGTAAGCGGGCCAGGGTGTCGCCGGCATGCACCGGAAGGCGGATGGTCCGTCCGGTATTGGCAATGCCACGGGTGATGGCCTGACGGATCCACCACGTGGCGTAGGTGGAGAACTTGAAGCCTTTGCGCCAGTCGAACTTCTCGACGGCGTGCATCAGACCGAGGTTCCCCTCCTGAATGAGGTCCAGTAACGGCAGCCCGGAGGCCTGATACTTCTTGGCGATGGAGACAACCAGTCGGAGGTTGGACTGGACGAACGTGCGCTCGGCCTCCTCGCCCCGCTTGATATTGCGCTTCAGCTCACGCTTGCGGACCGGCGTGAGGCTGTCGCCCTTGGCAGACATCTCGGCCCGGCCCTCGGTGCCCGCTTCGATCTGCTGGGCGAGGCGAACCTCACCCTCCTTGGTCAGCAGTGGATACTGACCAATATCGGTGAGATACAGCCGGACGAGGTCTTCCTCGTCCCGTTCGACCCGCTCCTTGGCCACCCTCGTCTCCTCCAGCCGGGGGAACATCCGGCCCGTCTTACGGGACCGTCGTTCACCGAATCATTCGCCTGTCAACAAACCCGATCGGCTCGCCCCGAAGAGCGAACGGTGGGTCGGATGACAACGTTGCCCCCACTCCCCCGATCGACCGTCACCATATCCACGACCCTCTCGATGCCAACACGAAAAGGTGACCGGCGTCACGAAGCATGACGATACCGATGGAGACTGTCATGGATAGCCCGCCACGGAACAATGGTTCATGGATAGCGAGGCCGGTCCGCGAGATCGGCGAGCACCAACCGCAGCACGCGACGCGCCGGTGCATCACCGACCGGCGAGAGTCGATCGGCCAGTCCCACTAGGTGGGCCACCACGCCGTCCAGAACCGGGGCGACAGCCGCCGTCCGCGCCGAGGGCGCCACATCGAGCATGGCCAGCACGGCGGCCAGTCGAACCGGGTCCGAGGCTGCGTCGCGTACCTCGGCCAACAACACCGACTCGGGGACCTGGTCGCGCCACCATCCAGCATGCTCGGTGAGACGCGCCGCAAGGGAGGCCATCGCGGCGGCCGAAGCGAAATCGGCCCCGTCGGTCGACCAATCTCCCAACTGTCCGGCCAGCGCCTCGCAGAGGTCGGCCAACTGCATGAACTCGCGGGCTCCACCCTCGGTGGTGAGTGCTGTCGGTCCCTCACCCAACGGCGCATCGGTCACGGCAGTCACCCACGGAAGTGGTTGACGATCGGCATGCGACGGTCGCGGCCGAAACCACGTGTGGTCACCTTCGGACCGAGCGGCGTTTGGCGACGCTTGAACTCCGCTCCGTCCACGAGGCGGACCACCCGGTCCACCAGATCAGGGTCGTGGCCATCGGCCACAAGTTCGGCTCGGGTTCGATTGCCCTCCACGTAGGCCTCCAGCAGCGGGTCCAACACGTCGTACAGCGGGAGGCTCTGGTCGTCGGTCTGGTCGGGACGTAGCTCGGCCGACGGGGGCTTGGTGAGGATGTGTTCGGGAATCACCGGCTGTCCGTCCATCCCCGGTTTCCCGGCGTTGCGCCACCGGCATAGGTCATAGACCCTGGTCTTGTAGATGTCCCGGATCACCGCGTAGGCCCCCGCCGTGTCGCCGTACAGCGTCGAGTAGCCGACCGCCGACTCGCTCTTGTTGCCGGTGGTCAGCACCATCCATCCGTGGGCATTGGACAGGCCCATCAGTAGCACGCCTCGGATACGAGCCTGCAGGTTCTCGTCGACGAGGCCGGTCGGGCCCCCCTCGATGGCTCTGGCCAATACTCCGGTCAGAGCCAAATGGGCCTCCTCGATGGGAAGGACGTGGGCATCGATTCCCTGAGAGGCGACCAGTGCCTGGGCGTCGTCCACCGAGTGGTCGCTGGAGTAACGCGACGGCATCAGGACCGCGTGGACGTGGTCTGGGCCGAGGGCGTCGGCCGCGACGGTGGCCACCAGCGCCGAGTCCACGCCACCCGACAGGCCAAGACACACGTCGGTGAAGCCACTCTTGATGACATACCCGCGGGTGGCGGCCACCAGTGCCCCGTAGAGCTCGGCCGTCTCGTCCAGTGGGGCCAGCGCAGGCACCACCAGATGGTCCGGCCGTTCGACCTCCTCGGAAACCTCGATCACCGGCAGGGCGGTGCCCTGCGGGGAAGCATGATCGTTCACGGGGTCGGCTCCAGCTCTGGAGGCATCAACATCGACGATCACCACGGCCTCATCGAAACGCGGCGCCCGGGCCACGATTCGTCCCGAAGAGTCAGCCACCATCGACCCGCCGTCGAACACCAACTGGTCCTGGCCGCCGACCAGGTTCAAGTAGACCACCGGTCGGCCCGAGGAGGCAGCCGAGGCGGCCACCACCGACTCCCGGGCAGCCTGTTTGCCCAGATGGTAGGGCGATCCGTTCACCGTGGCGATGAGGTCGGCACCACCGGCCACCAGGCGTTCGACCGGGCCACCGGCCACCCACAGGTCCTCACAGATGGCTAGGCCCACCCGCACCCCGCCGATGCGGTGGAGCACCAGCGGAGCGGTGCCCGGAGCGAAGTCCCGTGCCTCGTCGAACACGTCGTAGGTGGGGAGGCACTCCTTGTGGTACGTCCCGACGATCCGGCCACCGTGGCAGACGGCCACCGCGTTGTAGGCCGGGCCGTCCGGCCCATCGGGCCCGACATCTGCGAAGCCGACCACCAGGGTGCACGAACCGCTCGCCGCGGCCACCCGTTCGACGGCCTCACGACTGTGGACCACGAAGCCGGGCTTGTGGACGAGGTCCTCGAGGGGATACCCGGTGACCGTCATCTCCGGATAGAGCGCCAGGTCACAGTCGGCCACCTCATCGAGGGTGGCCAGCACCCGGTCGACGTTGCCGTCCAGGTCGCCGACGACCGTGTCGATCTGCACCATCGCCAGCCGGACCCGGGTCATGGTCCCAGCGTACCGACGGGCTTCCACCGCCCGAGCCGTGGAGGGGACGAAAGCCGGGGCGGACTCCCGTCAGGAAGCTAGACGGCGCATCGACCAGTGGAGACCGGACGGACCACCACGACGGGTGGGGTGCTCGCCGTTGACTCGGGACTTGGCCCTCTCCTCGGCGCCGGCGAGGATCTCGTCGGCCCGGTCACGGTCCAGCTTCTCGTCGGCGACAGCCTGTTCGATTCGCTCGGACGCCGTAGCCACCAACTCAGCCACCAACTCGTCGACCCGATCGCCGGCCAGCTCGGCCAAAGTCGCGCCGTCACGCAAGGCCATACCGAGGCCTCTCCGATCCATCTCCAGGAAGTCGGCCACCTGAATGGAGAAGTGGGTCCGTCGATCCCACTTCTGCTTCATCTGACCCTGGCCTCCGAAGCGTTCGCCGTAGCCGAACTTTTCTCCGGCCCTCTCACCCTTATCCGGGCGATCAGCATCTCTGTAATCGGCGAACTGCTCGCGCCTCTCAGTCATCCGTGCCGCCCGGTCCATCCGTGCGCCGGCCCAGGCATCAGCCGAAGTATCCGCCGGGGTTTCCGCCGACGAATGAGCACCAGCCGTGCCGATCGGCGACAGCGTGGCCACCAGAACCGATCCCGCCATCAGCGACACCGCGGTAGCGACCACCCTGATCGTCATCTTCTTATTCATCGCCTGCTCCAGTTCTCCCAGGTCTCGATGTACCGGGCTCCGTGGCACCGTCGGTCGGCGGCCTGGAGACAACGATGCAGGGGCCAGATGAGGAGACGATGAAGGCCAAGAGAGAACCGGATAAAGAAAACCCGCCGAAAACATCGGTCAAAAGGCTGATGCCCCGAGCGTGGAACCCGGGGGCATTGAACAGCGACCGGCAAAACCGGTCGAATGTTTGGACCGATCAGCCGGCGAGGGCCTCACAACAGGTGTTGGTGATCAGACGGGTGACCACGTACGGATCCATGTTGGCGTTAGGGCGACGATCCTCGATGTAGCCCTTTTGATCTAGATTCACCTGCCACGGGATGCGGACCGATGCGCCGCGGTCCGACACGCCGTAACTGAACTGGTCGAAGCGCTGTGTCTCGTGCGCGCCGGTGAGGCGCTCCTCGGAACCCAGGCCATAACCGGCAATGTGCTCCGCCGGCTTGCCCTCGGCACCCAGCGACTCGCAC
>DPMC01000072.1 GCA_003541675.1 Acidimicrobiaceae bacterium
GCGGACCTCCTCGGCGGCGTCCACGCCCTGGGCAATGTCGACGGACTGGGCGTCGAGGGTGACCATCACACCGCAGGTGTGACCATCGAAACCAAAGTCCTCACGGTCGTAGCCGATCTCGCAGATCGTGTTCCGGACGGTCCGTGGGATGTCGACATAGCCGCGGCAGGTGACCTCGCCGGCCACCACGACCAGGCCGGTGGTGATCAGCGTTTCGCACGCCACACGGCTCTCAGGGTCCACGGTCAGCATCGCGTCGAGCACGGCATCGGAGATCTGATCGGCCATCTTGTCCGGATGGCCCTCGCTCACCGATTCGGAGGTGAAGGTCCAGTTGTCACTCACGTGTCGCCTCCGTTCGATGCCCGGTCGGCCCCGTCATCGTTCATCTGTTCACAGTTCGCCTGGTGGATGTCGCGGGCGGCATCGAGGACCACCCTCGCCACCTCCCGCTTGTCGCACAGGGGCACCTCGGTGATCCCGCCATCGATTCCGAGCAGGACTACGGCGTTGGTCTCGTGTTCGAACCCCACCTGAGGAGCCGACACGTCGTTCGCCACGATGAGATCGACGCCCTTGGCCTGCAGTTTCTGCGCGGCATTCTGTCGCAGATCGTCGGTTTCCGCGGCGAACCCCACCAGGACCTGCGAACTGGCCCGGGTCCGACCCAGTTGGGCGAGGATGTCAACGGTGGGCTCGAGACGGATCTCGGGCACGTTTCGGCCCTTCTTGATCTTGTGGTCGGCCACCTCGGTAGGGCGAAAGTCGGCCACCGCTGCGGCCATGAGCACCACATCGACGAGCGGAAAGCGTTCCAGGACGGCGGAAGCCATCTCGGCGGCCGTCTCCACGGCGACAACCTCGGTACCCGGGCAATCGGGTGCCGACGCCGACTGGGTGGTGATGCACTGGACCTTCGCCCCGCGGACTGCCGCCTCGGCAGCCAGAGCGTGGCCCTGTTTGCCCGACGACCGGTTTCCGATGAAGCGGACCGGACAGATGGGCTCCCGAGTACCGCCGGCGGTCACCAGGACGGTCAGGCCGGCGAGGTCCCCTGCCGGTTCGCTTCCATCCGTCGCCCCCAGCACCTCGAAGGCGGCGGCCACGATGTCAGCCGGTTCAGCCATACGGCCGGCACCTACGTCCCCGCCGGCCAGAAGGCCGTCCACCGGACCAACCATGGTCACCCCACGGTCGGCCAGCACGGCCACGTTCTCGGCCACCGAGGGCTGCTCCCACATCTCCGTATGCATGGCCGGCGCCACGACAACCGGCGCCCTGGTGGCCAACAGGGTGGCGGTGAGTAGATCATCGGACCGGCCGGTTCGGTAGTCCGACAACAGCCGGGCCGTGGCCGGGCAGACCAGCACCAGGTCGGCGCCCTGCCCTAGACGGGTGTGTGGGATGGGATGGCGTTCATCCCAGAGGCTGGTTTGTACGGGTTCGGAGCCCAGGGCATCGAAGGTGGCCCGTCCTACGAAGTGGAGTGCACCCTCGGTCATGACGGGCGCCACGTGTGCGCCGGCGTCGACCAATCGGCGACAAACCTCAACGGCCTTGTAGGCAGCTATCCCACCGGTGACACCGAGGACGATGCGACGGCCGGCGAGGGGTCCCATGAGGGTCATCCGTCCGCGAGGACGACCGGAGTTCGGATCAGGCGCCCTCGGCGCCATCGGTGACCGTGACGTCACCCTCGGGAAGTTCATCGCCCTGATGCTCGGCCATCTCGGCGTCGATGGCATCCAGCAGGGCATCGACATCCTCAGGCTCATCGGGCGGCTCGATGGCCTCGATCTTGCCCACCGAAAGTTCCTCAAAGGAGATGGAGAGCGGCTTGCGGGACGTGGAGGTGATCTGCGGTGGGATGGCGGCGCCAAGGCCCTCGCCCAACTGGCCGAAGTACGCGTTGATCTGACGGGCGCGCTTGGCGCTCACCGTTACCAGACGGAACTTGGAGTCGGCGGCCTCTAGGAGACCTTCGATCGGCGGGTTGACCATGCTGTCGTGACGCTGCACCGGGGAATCCTCTATCCGTTGTTCGTCTAAGTCGATGCCCGGTTCCGAGAATGAAACGGGCGGTAAATCGGTCCCTCTACACGGGCCGATCGGCCCTCCACGGTACCACCGAGCCTGCATGAACCCTCGAGCGGGCCCGCCAACGGAAACGGTCCGGGATCCGTTCCCGAGCCCGACCAGGCCGTTCCGGAGTTCCGGTCAGGAACTGGACCGGGCAGCGTCGATCAGATCACGGATCTCGACGATCGCTTCCTCCAGCACGTCGTTCACCACCCGTCGGTAGCCGAGAGCTTCGGCCTCGTCGCGCTCCCGGGCCGCCTCGACGACGCGCTGTTCCGCTCGATCCGGTGCATCGCCCCGGCCCAGCAGTCGACGACGCAACTCGGCATCGTCTGGGGCATCCACGAAGAGAACGAGTGCCTCGGGCGTGTGCTCGAGCACCTGGCGGCCTCCCGCCACGTCGATCTCCAACAGGAGATCTTGGGTGGCGTTCGCATCGGGCACCGGGGTCCCGTAGGCGCATCCCAGGAACTCGTTCCATTCCAGGAAGCCGCCGGCCTCGAGTCGCCCGTCGAACTCTGGACGGGACACGAACACGTAGGCGTCCTCGGCGTCGTCGGACCGACGTTCACGGGTGGTCCAAGAACAACTCAGGGACAGTCGGGCATCACCGTCGACGAGTGCACGGGCAATGGTCCCCTTCCCGGCACCGCCGGGTCCCGAGAGGACGACGACCAGCACGTCGACGTCGAGCGATCCGGAAGGCTTCGGTGAGCCGGCTCAGCCGAAGCGGGAAACCAGTTCGGCGCGCTGCTGGGTTCCGAGGCCTCGCAGTCGGCGGCTGTCGCTGATGCCTACCTCGTCCATGGTCCGCCGGGCCTTGACCTTGCCCAACTTGGGCAGGGACTCCAGCACGGCCAGCACCTTCATCTTGGCCAAGATGATGTCGTCATCGGCCTGCTCCAGTAGTTCGGGCAACGAGAGCGACCCCATCTTGAGTCGGTTCTTGATCTCGGCACGGACCCTTCGAGCCTCGGCTGCCTTGGCCAGAGCGGCACGCCGCTGTTCGTCAGTGAGTTGGGGGAGTCCTGCCATGTCCCGGACCTTAGTGGCGTCAGATGCCCATGGCCGACTCTCGATGGCCAGACGCCCAGGTTCGCCGTCTCAGGTCCCGCGACCAGCCAGGTGGGTTACCAGTTCGACCGCGGCCGCCACAGGGTCAGGTGCAGCGGTTACCGCTCGGCCGACTACTAGGAGGTCGGCCCCGGCGGCCATGGCGTCTCGGGGCGTCGCCACCCGGGCCTGGTCGTGGACATCGCCGCCGGGCATCCGAATACCGGGCACGACCCGAACCAGCTGATCAGCCCACGGATCGGTGACCGGCAGATCGGGAGCAGCGCAGACGATGCCCGCGCAACCGGTCGACGCCGCTAGATCGCAACGCTGCTCGAGTACCTCTCGACCGGCCGTCTGATCGCTGGTCAACACGGTTACACCCAGCACGCCTGGGGTCTCAGCTCCGACCCGGGACGCGCCGTCGGCCATGGATTCCACGGCCGACCGCAGCATCGCCTCGCCGCCAGCGGTGTGCACGGTGACCCAGCGGGCCCCCGACGAACCCAGCACCCGGGCTGCGCTGCCCACCGTGTTGGGAATGTCGTGGAGCTTCAGGTCGCAGAAAACCTGAAATCCGTCCTCCACAAAGCTCGCCACGGCATCCGGCCCGGCGGCCGAGAAGAGTTCGAGGCCCACCTTGACGGTGCCGAACCACGGAACCAGTGCCGCTGCGGTCCGACGAGCGGCCACTAGGTCGTCGACGTCGAGCACCAGGCAGAGCGACTCACGGATGTACGGCGGAGCCGAATCCCTGAAACGGTTCGTCGTCGATTCCACATCAGCCATGGGCTGCTCCGATCAGTTCATCGAGACGAGCCACCCCTTGGCGGTCGCACCATCGACCGAGGTCACGCAGAATCCGGGCTGGGGCCCGTGGGTCAGCGAAGGTCGCTGTCCCTACCTGGACCGCCGAGGCGCCGGCCAGCAGGAACTGGACGGCGTCGTCAGCCGACGCCACCCCACCTACACCGATGATCGGGGCATTGCCCAACGCCTCTCTGGTGTCGAACACCGCACGCACGGCCACCGGTCGGATAGCCGGCCCCGACAGTCCCCCCCGTCCGGCACCGAGGAGCGGGCGCCGGGTCTCGGTGTCGATCACCATGCCCAGCACCGTGTTGGCCACCGTCACCGCCTCGGCACCCGCGGCCATCGCCGCGGCGGCCACGTCAGGAAGTTCGGGGGTGTTGGGGCTCAACTTCGCCCATCGGGGTCGACCGGCCGCGCCGGCCGCATCGACAACCTCGGTGGTAGCCGACCTCGAGTGGGCGAAGAGGGCACGCCGATCCTCGAGGTTGGGACACGAGGCATTGACCTCCACGGCCACCACCACGTCTGGAGCGTCGGCCAGAAGTTCGGCGGCACGGGCGAACTCCTCGACGGTCCGCCCCCAGATGCTGGCCACGACTCGGGCACCGGTGGCGGCCAGGCCAGGGAGGTCGTTTTCCAGCCAGGACTCGACACCTGGCCCCTGCAGACCCACGCTGTTGACCATGCCTGATGGGGTGGCGTGCACCCGGGGCGGTGGATTGCCGGCCCATGGCTCGGCGTGCAGCGACTTCACTACCACGGCACCCAACGCGGCCGGGTCCAGATGGTCGGCCAGTTCGTGGCCATGGCCGGCGGTTCCCGATGCTGTGAGCACCGGATTGGGAAGCACGACCGAACCGATGCGCGTCGTCAGGTCGACGGTAGCGGTCCGGCGACTCACGACCGGTTGGCTTCCTTGGAGCCGTCCACCTCGGGACGCAGGGTGATGCCGCGGTGGTACTCCTGGAGGGTGCGAACAGCCAGCGGGTAGGTCCTCCAGTCGGCCAGTCCACGGGCCGCGGCCAGCGCAGCGTTTCCGGTGGTCAGAAGCGGAATGTCCTGAGCCCCCGCCGCGGCACGGATGTGTTCGCCATCGGAGCGCGGGCCTCGCCCACGGGGGCTGTTGACCACCAGTTGGACGGCGCCGGATCGCACCAGTTCGACGGCATCGGTGCCCTCCTCGCCCAGCTTGGCCACCACCGTCGAAACCGGCACGCCGTTGGCCCGTAGGTGGGCGGCGGTTCCACTGGTGGCAGCCAGGTCGAGACCCAGCTCGACAAACCCGCGCGCTGCCTCCAAGCCCACCACTTTGTCCCGGTCGGCCAGCGAGAGGAACACCGTGCCTCCGTCGGGAAGTGCTCCTCCGGCGGCGATCTGGGACTTGGTGAAGGCCAGCCCGGCGGTCAGGTCAATGCCCATTACCTCACCGGTGGAGCGCATCTCCGGGCCCAGGACCGGGTCGGCCTCCGGGAATCGGTTGAACGGCAGGACTGCTTCCTTGACGGCCACGTGGTTACCGACCACCCGCTCGCACAGCAAGCCCTCTTCTCGTAGTTCGGTCAGCGTGGCTCCCAGCATCACCCGGCTGGCCACCTTGGCTAGTGGCACGCCGGTGGCTTTGGCCACGAACGGCACCGTTCGCGAGGCCCGTGGATTGGCCTCGATGACGTAGACGTCCGCCCCGTCTGGGCCCTCCTTGACCGCAAACTGCACGTTGAGCAAACCCCGGACGTCCAGAGCCTCGGCGATGTCGCGTGTGTGCCCCTCGATCCGGGCCACCACCTGGGGGGAAAGGTGCGGCGGCGGAATCACACACGCGCTGTCACCGCTATGGACGCCTGCCTCCTCGACGTGTTCCATCACCGCGCCGATCACCACCTCGCCGGTGTGGTCACGCACCGCGTCGACGTCGACCTCGGTGGCATCCTCCAAGAAACGGTCCACCAGAACCGGCCGCTCGGCGGACAGGCCGCCCTCGATGCCCAGGCTTCCGAAGGCGCTTAGTGCCGCCATGGCACGGTCCAACTGGTCGTCGTCGTAGACGATCTCCATTGCCCGACCGCCAAGAACGTACGAGGGGCGAACGAGGACCGGGTAGCCGACCTCGGCCGCGATGGCGCGGGCACCAACGGCGTCCACCGCGGTGCCTCCCGGCGGCTGAGGTACGTCCAGGCGGTCGCACAGGGCGTTCCACTGTTCGCGATCCTCTGCGAGGTCGATGGAGGTCGGGCTGGTTCCGGCCACTAGCTCGGGCGGCAGGGTCGAAGCCAGTTTCAACGGCGTCTGGCCGCCGAGGGACACGATGATCCCCACTGGCTGCTCGGCCGCCACGATGTTGGCGACGTCCTCTTCGGTCAGCGGCTCGAAGTAGAGCCGATCACTGGTGTCGTAGTCGGTCGACACGGTCTCCGGGTTGCAGTTGACCATGATCGTCTCGAACCCGGCTTCGCGTAGGGCGAAGCTGGCGTGCACGCAGCAGTAGTCGAACTCGATGCCCTGGCCGATGCGGTTGGGGCCGGACCCCAGGATCATGACCTTGGGGCGATCCGACGGTCGGACTTCGTCCTCGTCCTCCCACGCCGAGTAGTGGTAGGGCGTCTCCGCCGCGAACTCGGCCCCACAGGTGTCGACCGTCTTGTAGGTCGGGAACACCCCGGCGACCTCACGGGCGGCTCGAACCTCGTCGACCCCGCACCGCCAGAGGTGGGCCAGTTGGGTGTCGGCGAAACCCAACTGCTTGGCCCGGCGCCAGTCCCGCCGGTCCAGGTCGGGCACGAGGCCTCTGGTTGAGCCACCACCCCCCTCGAGGGCCAATCCCTCGAGAAACAGCCGCTCCTCGGAGATGGCCAGGATCTGGTCCAGGAACCACGGATCGACCTTCGTCGCTTCGTGCACCGTCTCCAAGGGCACACCGCGACGTAGCACGGCCTCCAACTGGGTGATCCTGGCGGGGGTGGCGATCGCCGCGTTTGCCAGCAGTGCGTCGTTGTCGAGTTCTTCAAGCGCCGCTTCCGCCGGGTCGCCGTTCAGCCCGAAGCGGCCGCTTTCCAGTGACCTCATGGCCTTCTGGAGCGACTCGGGGAACGTACGCCCGATGGCCATGACTTCGCCCACGGATTGCATCGAAGTGCCGAGCACACCCGATGTTCCGGGAAACTTCTCGAAGGCCCACCGGGGAATCTTGGTGACCACGTAGTCGATGGTCGGCTCGAAGGCGGCCGGCGTCTTCTTCGTGATGTCGTTGGGAATCTCGTCGAGCGTGTATCCGACGGCCAGCTTGGCGGCAATCTTGGCGATCGGGAAACCGGTGGCCTTCGACGCCAGCGCGGAGGATCGACTCACCCGAGGATTCATCTCGATGATGACCTGTTGGCCGGTGGCCGGATCAACGGCGAACTGCACGTTTGATCCGCCGGTCTCGACACCGACCCGACGTAGGCAGGCGAACGCTGCGTCCCGCATCTCCTGGTACTCGACGTCGCTGAGGGTCTGGGCGGGCGCCACGGTGATCGAATCACCGGTGTGTACCCCCATTGGGTCCACGTTCTCGATCGAACAGATGACCACGCAGTTGTCGGCGCGGTCCCGCATCACCTCGAGTTCGTATTCCTTCCAGCCGGCGATCGACTTCTCGATCAGGATCTCGGAGATGGGGCTGGCCGCGATGCCGTTGGCCGCCACCGTTTCGAACTCTTCGGCGGTTGACGCGATGCCCGTCCCCCGGCCGCCCAGGATGTAGGCGGGCCGGATGACTACTGGTAGTCCGAGCTCGGCAACTACGGCTCGGGCCTCGTCCATCTCGTGGGCCACGCCGGAGGGCGGCACGGCGAGTCCGATCTCTTGCATGGCCACCTTGAATCGCTCCCGATCCTCGGCCGTGGCGATGGCGTCGGCGTCGGCGCCGATGAGCTCCACGTCGTAGCGGTCCAGCACACCGGCTTCGACCAGTTCCATAGAGAGGTTCAATGCCGTCTGTCCGCCCAGGGTGGGTAGGAGAGCATCAGGTCGCTCCCTGGCGATGATGGCCTCCAGCACGTCGAGTCGTAGAGGTTCCACGTAGGTGGCATCGGCAAAGTCCGGGTCGGTCATGATCGTCGCCGGGTTCGAGTTGGCGAGGATGACCCGGTAGCCCTCCTCGCGAAGAACGCGACAGGCCTGGGTTCCCGAGTAGTCGAACTCGCATGCCTGGCCGATCACGATCGGACCCNNTTCCATCTCGTATTCTTTCCAGCCAAGCAGGCTCTCATCAATCAGGATCTGCCCCATCGGCGACGCGTCCATTCCCGAGCGGCAGTAGAATTCGTAATCGTCGCGGTTATAGGCCACGCCGCCGCCGGTGCCGCCCATGGTGAAGGCAGGGCGGATGATCGCGGGCAGGCCGACATATTCCAGCGCGTCGAGCGCAAGCTGCACACCTGCCGCAAGGTCTTTCTTACCGCTGGCGGCAACGGGCGCGGTGACGATGGTCGCCTTGGGGTTTTCGATGCCCAAACGGTCCATCGCCTCGCGGAAGAGCTTGCGATCCTCTGCCATTTCAATGGCTTCGCGTTTCGCGCCGATCATCTCGACGTTGAATTTCTCGAGCACGCCCATCTCTTCGAGCGCGAGCGAGGTGTTCAGCCCGGTCTGACCGCCCATCGTTGGCAGCAGCGCGTCGGGGCGCTCTTTCTCGATGATCTTGGCGACGATTTCAGGGGTGATGGGTTCGATGTAGGTGGCATCCGCCAGCCCCGGATCGGTCATGATCGTCGCAGGGTTGGAGTTCACGAGGATGACGCGGTAGCCTTCCTCTTTCAGGGCCTTACAGGCCTGCGCGCCGGAGTAGTCGAACTCGCACGCCTGACCGATCACGATCGGCCCCGAGCCGATCAGCAGGATGCTCTCGATGTCATTGCGGCGGGGCATCAGGCTGCCCCTCCCGGTGAGGCCACGGACGCCGTACCCCGAACTCGTGCCATCAGGTCCTCGAACTCATCGAAGAGATACCGGCTGTCGTGCGGGCCTGGGCCGGCTTCGGGGTGGTACTGGACGCTGAACGCCGGCACGTCCAGGCAGCGGATGCCCTCCACGGTCTGGTCGTTGAGGTTCACATGCGTTAGTTCGGCGGTGGGGATGGATCCCTCGGCCACGCAGTAGTTGTGGTTCTGACTGGTGATCTCGACGGCTCCGGTGGCCAGGTTCCGCACCGGGTGATTGCCTCCGTGGTGGCCGAACGGGAGTTTGTAGGTCTCGGCGCCGATGGTTCCGGCTAGCAACTGGTGTCCAAGGCAGATCCCGAACACCGGCACCTCGCCGAGAAGGACGCCGATCTGGGTGCGGACGTCGGCCAGGGGGCCCGGGTCGCCGGGACCGTTGGAGAGGAACACGCCGTCGGGCTCCATGGCTAGGACGTCGGACGCCGACGTGGACGCCGGCACGATCGTGACCTCTCCTAGCCCTGCCAGATGCCGGATGATGGTGGCCTTGATGCCGAAGTCGAAGGCGACAATGCGTCGACCACCACCGGTCGACGCCACGGTGGTCGGCGCGTCGCAGGTCACCGTCGACACCAGGTCGAGGCCGTCGGTGCCCGGTTCGACGTTCGCTGCCGCTGTGAGCGTGGCCAGGTCCGCCGTTCCGAAGGCGCCCGGCATGGCGCCCGCGTCGCGCAGGTGGCGGGTGAGGCGCCGGGTGTCGATTCCGGTGATACCCGCCACGCCATGGGTCCGAAGCAGTCCGTCGAGGTCGTCCTCGGCCCGCCAGTTGCTGCGACGTCTGGCTAGGTCACGGACGACCACACCACGACAGAACGGTCGCCGGTTCTCGTTGTCGTGGGGGCTGACCCCGTAGTTCCCTAGATGCGAGGCCGTGAAGGTGATGATCTGACCGGCGTAGGACGGGTCGGTGATGACCTCCTGGTACCCCGACAACACCGTGTTGAACACGACCTCACCGCTGGCCACGCCGTTGGGCGGTGCGGCACCGATTGCCTCACCCTCGAAGACCTCACCGTCGGCCAGCACCAGGGCCGCTTCGGGGGGGCGATGCCGACGGTTCCGATGCGGTTCGTGGGTGGATTCGCTCAACGTTGGGCCTCTCCATCGACCACGACCAGCTCACCGGCGCGAATGGTGTGGCGTACCCGCCCCCGCAGGGTGTCCCCCTCGTAGGGGGTGTTGCTGCTCCGGCTGGCCATCGCCGCTCCGGACACCGTCCATGTCTCATCGGGGTCGACGACACAGAGGTTCGCCGGGGCACCGGGTACCACCGACACGCCGTGCCGATCCGCGATGCCGGCAATGGCCGCTGGCCTCCATGAGAGAACAGCTAGTACTTCGGGAAGGTCTAGTCCTGACTCGCTCAGGGTGAGGGCAAAGGCCGTCTCCAGGCCCAGCATTCCTGGGGGGGCCTCGTCGAAGGTTCGCTCCTTGGCGTGCGGTGCGTGCGGTGCGTGGTCGGTGGCCACCGCATCGATGGTCCCGTCGGCGAGGCCGGCCCGGATGGCGGCAACGTCGGCATCGGTCCGCAGCGGCGGGTGAACCTTGAACACCGGGTCGTAGGTGGCGCACGCCGCATCGGTGAGGGTGAAGTGGTGGGTGGTCGCCTCGGCGGTCACCGGAAGGCCGGCCGCCTTGGCGCCACGCACCATGGCCACCGAACTGGCCGTGGAGAGGTGTTGGAAGTGCAGGTGGGCACCGGTGAGTCGAACCAGGGCGATGTCTCGCATCACCATTAGTTCTTCGGCCTCCGCCGGTTGGCCGGGAATGCCCAGCCGCGACGACCACTCCCCTTCGTGCATGTAGCCGCCGGCCGACAGGGCCGATACCTCGCAGTGCTGGGCCAGCATCACCGGTCGACCCAGGCGGCGAGTGAGACCGGTGCTGTATTCCATGACCCGCCGCATGAGGCGGGGGTCCTGGAGGCCGGTGCCGTCGTCGGTGAAGATCCCAACCCCGGCGTCCACCAACTCGCCCATGGGCGCCATGTCGGTGCCCGCCCGATCCACCGTCATGGCCGCCGACGGCACTATCTCGCACGTTGACCGCCGCCCGAGGGCCCGGACCTGTTCGACCACGGCCACGCAGTCGGTGGTCGGATCGGTGTTGGGCATGGCCACCAGTGCCGTGTAGCCACCGAGCGATCCACCCCTTGCGCCGGTCTCGATGGTCTCGGCCTCTTCCTGGCCCGGCTCACGGAGGTGGGCGTGGAGGTCGACGAAGCCGGGGGAAACTACGCACCCCGATGCGTCGAGGTCGAGGTCGCCAATCAACCCGGTGCCGACTGCGGCGATCGTTCCGTCCTCGCTGATTTCGACGTCGAGGGTCCGTTCGCCATCGGCGTCGATGATGCGGCCGCCTCGCAGCACGACGCTCATGGTCGAACCCCTTCGTCGTCAGATGCTGAACCGCTAGTTGCTGAAATACCGGTCTCTGAACTACCGGTCGGTGCTGGGGTTCGGCCCGAGCCCAGGAGCAGGAACAGGACCGCCATGCGGACCGACACCCCGTGGACCACCTGGTCGAGGATCACCGATCGTTGGTCGGCCGCGGCGGCCGCAGAAATCTCGACTCCGGGATTGGTCGGACCGGGATGCAGGATCAGGGCATCGTCAGGTAGGCGGGCCGCTCGTTCGACCGAGAGTCCAAAGTCCGTGGCGTACTCGCGCATTGACGGAATCAGCCCCTCGGTGATGCGTTCGCTCTGCATCCGTAGGAGGTAGATGGCGTCCAATCCGGCCAGCAGTGGGTCCAGTTCGTGGCTCACCGTGACCGGCCAGACATCCACGGCAGGTGGCAGCAGCGTGGCCGGGGCCACGAGTACCACCTCGGCTCCCAACGCAGTGAACGCCAGGACGTTGGAGCGGGCCACCCGGGAGTGTCGGACGTCGCCCACGATGGCGATTCGCATGCCATCTAGGGATCCACGGCGATCCCGGAGGGTGTAGCAGTCGAGGAGGGCCTGAGTGGGGTGCTCATGGCAGCCGTCACCAGCGTTTATCACGGAGGCATTAGTCCATCCGGCCACCCGGTGGGCGGTCCCGGCCATCGGATGACGGACCACCAGTGCGTCGGCACCGTACGAGGCCACTACCTCGACCGTGTCCCGCAGGCTCTCACCTTTGCTGAGGGACGAACCGCCGGCGGCGAAGGCGATGGTGTCGGCGGACAGACGACGGGCCGCGGTGTCGAAGGACATGCGGGTCCGGGTCGAGTTCTCGAAGAAGACGGTGGCCACTGTGCGGCCCCGTAAGGCAGGCACCTTCGGGATGGGCCGACGTCCGACCTCTGCGAACGTGTCCGTCAACTCGAGCAACTCCTCGAGTTCGGACCGGGACATCCCGTCGATTCCCAACAGGTGTCCGGCCGTCGGGCTCATCGTGGTGACTGTCACTTCTCCATCACTCCGAGGTCGACGCCCACCTCGTGTACGTCGACCACCTCGTCTCGCCGGGTCGGAAGGTTCTTGCCCACGTAGTCCGGCCGGATGGGCAGCTCCCGATGGCCGCGGTCGACCATTACCGCCAACTGGATGGATCGGGGTCGACCGAAGTCACAGACCGCATCGAGTGCCGCCCGGATAGTTCGACCGGTGAACAGGACGTCGTCGACCAGGATCACGATCCGACCATCGAGGTCGGTCGAGAGGTCCGTGGTGGCCTCAGCGACCACCGGACGGATGCCGATGTCATCGCGGTGTAACGCCACGTCAAGGGTGCCCACCGGCGGTCGGATGCCCTCGATCTCCTCAAGGGTCTCGGCGAGGCGTTCGGCCACCGGCACGCCACCGGTCTGGAGACCGACCACGACGATCTCGTCCAGTCCATGGTTCCGCTCGATGACCTCATGGGCCATACGACGGATGGCCCTGCCCATGTCATCGGCGGTCATGATCCGCGCGTGGGACACAAAAACGCCCCCGAACGGGGGCGTCTGGCTTCGTTCTCTTTCGGCCATCAGCCTCATCTCCTCGATCCGTACGGGCCTCTCGGGACCCGCTTCACGGTCGAGTGGGGATCCTACACGCGCGTCGATGTCACGCGTCCGGCCGATCTTCAGAGGTCAGGTCTTCAGAGGCTCGGACCACAGGGCCCTCTATTCCAGTGACGGGTTCGGAGTCAGGTCTGACCGACGCGAACACCAACCGTGGTGGGGCAGCGTCGGTGGTCATGGGGGCCTCGGGGCTTGATGAGAGAAGCCTGAATCCGGCTGCACGTGCCACGGCAGCGGACGCCGGGTTCGCCGGGTCCACTTCGGCTACTACGGCACGCAGGGCGAGCGGTCCGGCATGGGCCCAGGCGGTCAACACCCTGACCATCGACGTGGCCACTCCCCGTCCGCGTTCAGAAGCCGCCACCCACCAACCGATTCGGGCCGCGCCGCGCTGCATATCGAAGGCCGAGAGTCCCACCTCTCCGAGCAGCCGGCCGTCGTTGACCGCCACACCGACCAGGTCCAGTGCCAGGCCAGCTTCTCGGCGCCGTTCCTCGCCGGCTATCCACCGTGCCGCGACATCCGAATCGACGTCATCGGGAACGGCGGTCCAACGTCGAACCTCCGGATCTGCCCAGGCCTCAACTAGGTCGTCCCGATCACCAACCGCCCACCGCCGCAACTCCAGGCCGTCGACCACCAGCGGTGGATCGGGGACGGCTAGTCGATGTCTCCCGGTCACACCTGAGTGTCAGTCATGTCGCGTCGTCCGACTCGGAACCAACTTTGGAACGGGTTTCGGGACGGGCCACGGCAGCTACCGCCGAGACGACACCGTTCACGAAACGCGACGAGCGATCTGTCGAGTAGTCGCCCGCCAGGTCCACCACTTCGGACAACACGGCTGACGTGGGAACGTCGGCACGGTGGCACAACTCGTAGACGGCCATCCGCAGGAGCGCCCGGTCCACGGCCGGCATCCGGTCGGTCCGCCAGCCTTCCGCGTGACGTCCGATCAGTTCATCGAGCTCGTCGAGTGTGGCAGCCACCCCTTGCACGATCTCTACGGCGTACTCCGACGGGGCCACCGGCCGGTCGGCCAGCACCTCGAGTAGGTCGCGGCCCTGCGCCTCAGCGGCGTAGAGCACGCCCAGGGCGGTCTCGCGGGCTTCTCGGCGCGATCCGATTGCGTCGACGGGATCCGCTGCCACTGTTCGCCTATTCCCTCTGCTCGACTCGTTGTTCAGCAGTCTCAGGCCCGGCTGAGGTACTCGCCCGAACGGGTATCGACTTTGACGCGCTCACCGTTTTCGATGAACAACGGCACCTGAACGGTCAGCCCGGTCTCCAGGGTCGCCGGCTTACGGGCTCCGGACACCCGGTCGCCCTGAAGGCCAGGTTCGGTCTCGGTGATGTCCAGGTCGACCGATGCCGGGAGTTCCACACCGATGACCTCCTCGCCGAACAGCAGGATGATTGCCGTGGCCTGCTCCACGATGTAGTTCGACGCGTCACCGAGGGTCGACGGTGCGACCTGCATCTGGTCGTAGGTCTGGTCGTCCATGAAGACATAGTCGGCGCCATCTCGGTACAGGAACTGCATCGACCGCTTGTCGATCAT